>CAYMXF010000064.1:3591-9687 GCA_964393935.1 uncultured Planctomycetaceae bacterium | reverse complement strand
ACCACGCCCAAGCACACCACAATCTCGGGCTGCTGCTCTATCAAAAAGACAAGCTGGACGAAGCCCTTTTTGAGTTCGGCGAAGCGCTTCGCCTGTATCCGGAGTATCCGGAGGCCCACAACAGCGCCGGCAGGCTTTTCGTTAAAGTCGGCCGGCTCGACGATGCGATCGATCAATACCAGCAGGCGTTACGTTGGCGACCGGATTGGCCGAGGGTCCATAATAACCTCGGCAACGTGCTGACCAAGCGCGGACGGTTGGACGAAGCGACCGTTCATTTCAGACGCGCCATGCAACTGCAACCCGACAGAGCGGAATTCCACAGTAATCTCGGAATCGCCTTGGCGCAACAGGGGCGATGGAACGAAGCCATCGCCGAGTTCAGGGCGGCCATCCGCCTGAAGCCCGGCGCCGCCGCTCCTTATTACAACCTGGCCGGGGCGTTAGCAAAGCAAGGCAAAATCGATGAGGCCCTGGAACAGTGTCGCGAAGCCGCCCGCCGTCGGCCCAAGGACGCCGAGCCGTTCGTACAGATGGGACAGCTTCTGGCGCAGTCCGGCCGCACCTCGGAAGCGGCCGATCAATATCGAGCGGCGCTGCGTATCGATCCGAATCATCGAGTCGCGAAGAATCACCTGGCGGAACTGACGACCACAAAGCCGGCGGCTTCACCCCGCCCATAGGAACGACGTGCAAAACCTCGCTGCAAGATGATCCCCAAAGAACCCACTTTTCCTCTGTCTGCACCGTCGATGCCGCCGCCGGAGACGCGACGGCGAATCCCGGCATGGCCCTTTGTCGTTCTGCTGCTGGCGATCCATTACGCGATCGGGATCACGAGCGTGCTTAACAAATCCTGCTCGTGCGACGAGATCGCGTATCTGACGGCCGGCTACACTTATTGGCAAACGTGCGACTTCCGAATGGTCCCCGAGCATCCGCCGCTCACGGAGTTGTGGGCCTCGCTGCCTTTGAACTTCATGTCGCTCAAGATGCCCAGCCTCGATCAGAAGAGCTGGTGGGATTGCGATCAGTGGCGATTCGGATGGGAATGGTTCTACGAGTTAGGCAACCCGCTTCAAAGAATGCTGGTTGCCGGCCGCGCCATGATCGGCCTTTTCAGCGTCGCCCTGGGACTGACCATCTACCTCGTTTCCAGCCGGTGGTTCGGGCGCATGGGCGGTTTCATCTCCCTGGGAATCTTCACCTTTGCGCCGGAGATGCTGGCGCACGGATTTCAGATTACGACGGACACCGGCGCGACCCTTTTTTTCCTGCTTTCACTTCTTTCGGTCTGGTGGGCGATGAACCGCGTGAGCCTTGTAAGTGTTCTGTTTAGCGGGTTGGCGCTTGGGGCCCTGTTCATTTCCAAATTCTCAGCCGTGTTGATGATCCCTCTTTATGGGGTATTTCTGCTCATCCATTGTCTTTCGTCCCGTCCAACGCTGGTGCGCGTCGGCAAGTCCGTCGAGATTCACTCTCGTGGCCGTAAACTCGGCGTGCAGGGCTTGGTCTTCACGGCACAAGTGCTCATCGTCGCTACCGTCATCTGGGTCTCCCACGGCTCGAAGTATCCCGCATTCGTACACGCGACACCCGGCGTCGATCGCCTGCAATCGATGAATCCGGATCGCGACTCGCGACAACCCTACTGGGACTACGAACTCTACCGGTTCGGAAAGCTCTCGCCGGTCGTGCGCTTCGCGCGCGATCACAAACTTCTTCCAGAGGCATACCTTTACGGCTTTTTGTTTGCGATGAACATGACCTCCACCAGCGAGGCGTTCCTCAATGGCGTGCGCAACACCCAAGGCTTTCGCATCTACTTTCCCTACGCTTTCCTCATCAAGACCAGCTTGCCGGCCCTCGTCCTCATGCTGCTCGGCCTGACGTTGCTGTGGCGAAAACTTCACCGGCGAGACGTTGAAACACCCCGTGGTTCGCGGCCTCCACCGACAGGGTGGGACGCTTCCCCCCTTCTGCTATTCCTGGTCCTCTACTGGGCGACGGCGATCCTGAGCCGCTTCAACATCGGGCATCGGCACATCCTGCCGATCTATCCACCGCTCATGATCTTCGCGGGCGCAATCGCCGCGTATCGACTTCCGAAACGGTTTTTGGCGACCGTCGCGACCGTCGCAATTATGCTACATGCCGGCGTTTGTCTGACGTCATGGCCGCACTACCTCTCGTTTTTCAATTCCATCGTGGGCGGCTCGAAGAACGGCTACCAGCACCTCGTCGACAGCTCCGTCGACTGGGGCCAGGACCTTGCCGGATTGGCGGATTGGCTTCGTACCCACAACCCGCCGACTTCGCCGGATTGCAAACCGATCTTCCTTTCTTATCTCGGCAACGGCTCCCCGGAATACTACGGCGTCCACGCCAAGCTACTTCCGAGCAATGCATGGTGGCAGCAAGATGAACTCTTTCCGCTGACCGAAGGGCTCTATTGCGTCAGTGGCACCATGATCGAGCAGGTCTTTCTCTTGCCCGAGGCCTTCTGGACCGTGGAGTTTGAACGACTATACCAGCTCGCGCTGCCGCGGATCCGATTGTTGCAGGAAGGGGCGTGGCCCCAGGAACCTCTTCCCGGCGAAGAGCCGGCGTACCGTCTACCCGCCGATTTCATTCTGAGGCTGCGATTCGGCAGGCTTTGTGCGTTGCTACGACAACGCGAACCGAACGATGAGGTAGGCCATTCGATTCTCATCTACCGCGTCTCCAAGGAAGAACTGGAGAAGGCGATCTTCGGGCCGCCGCCGGAACTCCATCCGGATACGCCCAAGAGCATCGGTGAATTGGGCGACGCCCTCTCGAAGATTCAGCCGGCGACATTGGCGGCGGAATACTATCGACGCGCGATTGAACTCGACCCCGACAATGAGCGATGTCACCATAATCTGGGCGCCCTCCTCGGCCTGGAAAAAAAATACGACGAATCCATCAAACATCTCCGTGAGGCGCTGCGTCTATGGCCCAATTATCCGGAAGGACACAGCAACCTTGCCTCGGTCCTCACCAAGGCCGGTCGGTTCGATGAAGCGCTGCCCGAATACGAAGAGGCGATCCGGCTGCGCCCCAACTGGCCGGAAGCGCAAACAAATCTCGCCGGTCTCATGGTACGCCTCCATCGACACGAAGAAGCCATCCGCCTTTATGTCGAAGCGCTCCGGCTCTCGCCGAATTGGCCCGCGATACATAACAGTTTAGGCATTTCCCTAGCGCAATTGGATCGCTATGAAGAGGCCGTCGCCAGCTTCCAAGAAGCCCTCCGGCAAAAGCCCGGTGTGGGGGCGGTGTACGTGAACTTGGGCAATGCACAGCTTCGCCTTGGTTGCACGGAGGAAGCAATCCAACATTTTCAAGAGGCACTGCGGTTGGGATCGGTTCGCGCCGAAGTCCACACCAGTCTTGGTGTCGCACTGGCTCGACAAGGGCGGCTTGACGCCGCGATCGAGCAATTCAACACCGCCATCCGATTGAAACCGACCCTGACATTGCCCCAATACCATTTGGCGCAAACGCTCACGAAACAAGGCAAGGTGCAAGAGGCGCTCGGTCAATGTCGTAAAGTAATTCAGTCGCGGCCCAACGATGCCGAACCGCATTTTCAGCTCGCTGAACTGTTGCAACAGGCAAAACGCAATGCGGAGGCTGAGCAGGAGTATCGTGAAACTCTTCGCATGAATCCTCACCATACCGGCGCTGCCAAACGTCTGTCCGAAATAACCTCAAGGCATCCGGCATCCACGAGCCATCCCACGATCCTCACTCAGCCTGGACAACGATGACCCGCAAACGCACCCCGTACAGCCGTTCGCAAGCCCCCCCAAGCGCAACCGGTGTTTCGGGGACGCGACGATGGTACGCCTCACGATGGCTTGTGGCGGGACTTCTCTGCTTGCATTACGCCCTGGGCATCACGAGCGTCCTGAGAAAGTCCTGCTCTTGCGACGAGATCGCCTATCTAACCGCAGGATATACCTACTGGCAGACCGGGGACTATCGGCTGGTCCCGGAACATCCTCCGCTCATCGAACTGTGGGCGTCGCTCCCACTCAATTTCATGTCTCTGCAAATGCCGCGCTTCGACCAGCCCTGCTGGCACGAATCAAACCAATGGCAGTTCGGCTGGCAGTTCTTTTATCTCCTGGGCAATCCGCTTGAAAAGATGCTCCTGGCGGGCCGGGCGATGATCGGTCTCTTCAGCGTCGGGCTCGGCCTGACCCTTTATCTCCTCTCGAAGCGATGGTTTGGCCCTGCCGGCGGACTAATTTCGCTCGTGGCCTTCACATTCGCGCCAGAAATGCTCGCACATGGATTTCAAATCACCACCGACATGGCCGCCGCCCTCTTCTTCCTACTTGCCGTCGTGTCGGCCTGGCACGCGCTCCATCGCGTAAGCGCGGCAAGCATCATCTTCAGCGGGCTGGCGTTGTCGGCGCTGTTCATTTCAAAGATGTCCGCCGTTCTGGTGCTGCCGGTCTACGTCATCTTGCTGCTCATTCGTTGCACTTCCAAGCGGCCTCTGGAGATCGTCTTCAAACGCTCATGGACGATCTATCCGAGACTGCAACGGCTCGCCGTCCATGTTGCCGTTTTTGTCGTACAAGCGCTGAGCGTCACCGGCGGCATCTGGGCGGTCCACGGCATGAAATACTCCGCCTTTGTGAATGCGACCCCCGGCGTGGACCGCTTCGTCTGCACCAATACCGACCACCGAGCCCCCCCTCCCTCGGAGTGGGAATTTGAGCTTAATCGCGTCGGCCCGATCGCCCCGATCGTCCGTTTCGCCCGCGACCATCGCCTCCTCCCGGAGGCGTATCTCTATGGCTTTCTCTTCGCCTTCAACATGACGCGGGGAAGCGACGCGTTCCTGAACGGCGAGCGTAGCGACACGGGATTCCGCTCTTATTTTCCTTTTGTCTTCCTGATCAAGACGACGCTGCCCTTTCTCGCGCTCGTTCTGCTGGCGATGCCAGCACTCATCGGCTGGTTAAGAAAACGGGGCCGGATCGATGCCCCGGATTCCCTTTTAGCGCTTCAAAGGGCACTACCGCTATTGGTCTTTCTTGCGATCTACTGGATATCGGCGATCACGAGTTCGTTCAACATCGGGCATCGCCACCTCTTACCGGTTTATCCCCCTCTCATGGTGTTTGTCGGGGCGATCGCCCTGTATCAAGCTCGACGTACACTGCTCTACGGCGCAGCCGCCGCGTTGCTCGCGCTGCACGCCGGCGTTTGTCTCATGTCCTGGCCTCATTACCTGGCTTTTTTCAACAGCTTTGCCGGCAGCTCCCGAAACGGTTATCGACACGTCGTCGACAGTTCCGTCGATTGGGGCCAGGACCTGCGCGGTTTGGGCGACTGGCTCAAAGAACACAATCCAGCGGGCACGCCCGATGCGCTTCCCGTCTTCCTTTCCTATTTGGGCAACGGATTACCCGAGTATTATGGAATTCACGCGAAGCTGCTGCCGTGCAATGCCTGGTGGCAAGAGGATGAACCCTTCGCGCTCCGTCCCGGTCTTTATTGCATCAGCGCAACGATGCTCCAGCAGGTGTACCTCCTGCCGACCAGTCACTGGTCGCCGTGGCTCGAACGGTTGTACCAGTTAAGTCGCGATCAGATTGACCTATTGCAACAAGGGCAACCTCTGCCGACGAGTTTGCCTAGCGGGGACCCCGGGCTTTTGCTGCCGGACACGTTTGTTTACAAGCTCCGATTCGGGCGGCTCTGTGCATTTCTCCGGGAACGTGAGCCGGACGACGAAGTCGGACATTCGATCCTGATCTATCGGCTGACGAAAAACGACGTGAACCGCGCGCTCTACGGCCCTCCTGCCCCCATGCGGCCCGACCGGTCGTGGGCCTTGGTAAGGATCGCGGACGGTCTCGGTCAGATCGGATCGAATACCTTACCGGCGGAACTCTATCGTGATGCAATCAAGCTTGAGCCGGAGAACGATCTCGCACACCACAATCTGGGCATCATCCTCATTCGTCAGGGCAAATATGCGGAAGCCGCAGTTGAGCTTCGTTCGGCGATCCGCATCAACCCCCGATACGCCAAAGCGCACAACAACTTGGC
>CAYMXF010000064.1:0-3491 GCA_964393935.1 uncultured Planctomycetaceae bacterium | reverse complement strand
TTCGTTCGGCGATCCGCATCAACCCCCGATACGCCAAAGCGCACAACAACTTGGCATCGGCGCTCATGAACCTTGGCAAAATCGACGAGGCCGCCGCTGAGTTCGAGGAGGCGCTGCGCCTCGCGCCCGACCTCAGCGTGGCGCGGAAGGGACTCGAAGCAGCCCGATCTCGAAAGAAGGCCGCAACGTCCGGATAGCCGTCGCCTAGCCCGCGGGTCGACTGGTATTCGCAGACAACGCTCGGAGCGCCTTGCTCGCCGATTCGTCGTTTCGATCCTTTTGAAGCACTCTCTCGTATGCGACCCTGGCCTCCTCCCACCGGCCGAGCGAACGGAGATAGTTGGCGTATTCCAGGTGTACGGCTGTGTATCGTGGGTTCTTTCTATCCGCGCGGCGCAGGGCCTCTTGGTAATACTCAATGGCTTCTTCATGGCGCCCCAGTTGGCGGCAACACTTGGCGTAGAACCGCGGGCTGTTGACGTGATCGGGAGTCAGCCGCGTCGCTTCGCGATAATAAGGCAGCGCCTTTTCGTATTGTTTGTTGCGCTCATAGTGATTGCCGAGGTTGAGATTCCCCGGCACGCAATCGGGATTACCCGCCAGCGTACATTCCCAAAATGTCACACCGTCGCGCCAGACGCGATTCCGGCGAACCGTTGGTCCCCCGAGTGCTATGGTCACCACGACGATCATGAGCGCCGGTCTCGCGAACCCCGTACGCGGGCGCGGCGCGGGATCGGAAGAAGCCGGGCGCCTAAAAGCCCGCTCTAGTGCGAGTGCCGCCGCTAGAAAGACCCCGGGAGCGCTTAAATAGACCAGATGATCGGAGACGAAGGAGAACTGCATCAGATTGAAGTGAATCAGGCCGATCACCGGCGCGAGGGGCAGCAGGAACATCGCAGCGCACCAAAGCGCGAAGACGCCGAGCTTCTTACGAAATCTGATCAGCAAAGCGCCCGCCACGACAATCATCGCCGCGCTGATCCAATAGCGAGGTTCCCCAAACGACTCCGGCCATCTCGGATACAGCGGCAACAAGCCGGCGGGCCAGATGATCTTGCCGAGATAATGAACGATCGCGGCGGAGGCGACCAGCGGCCGTAACGCCGGCTCCATCGGCCGTCCGCTCTTACTGTGCTCTCTCTCGACGTTGATCGTGATGACCGCCATCACGAAGGCCAGGGCGAGATACGGGATCGCGCGTCGGAGCGACGCTTTCGTCCAACGCCGATCCAACAGGCGATCGCTCACGATGAGCAGAACCGGGAGAACGACGACCGTCGTCTTCGCAAAAAGCGCGAGTAGTAACGACGCGACGGAGGCCCAATAGCGCCAAGTTCCCTTGCCATGGCGATGTTGCAAATAGAGCAGTAGCGAGATGAGAAAGAACAAGCCAGACAGCGTATTCTTTCGCTCGGTCACCCACGCGACCGAGGCGACGTTGATGGGGTGCACGGCGAAGAGAGCGGCCGTCAGCGCGGCGGCAGGCAGCGTCACGCCAAGCCAACGGAGTACAAAGAGCCAGAGCATCGCGTTCGCAGCGTGCAGGCCCATTTGCGTGACGTGGTAAAGCCGCGGCGACAGGCCGACAAACTGGTATTCGATCCAATAGGATGTGAAGACGAGGGGGTAATACTGCTCGTGCTTTTTTTCCTTGAATACCTCTCCCCAGATTGATCCCAGGCCGCCCTTGAGCAACGGGTTGTTATACACATAGTCCGCGTCATCCCACGTGACGAATTCGTTGTCCAGCGTGTTCCAATAAACGGCGACGGCGGATGCCGCAATCAACGCCGCCAAGCCCCATCGCATCCACCACGGCGTTACCGCAAGCGGCTCGATCATCCGGGTCCGCCGTGGGTGTTGTCGGGATTCGGCTCCACGCATTTTCTTGTGTTGTTGCGGCCCCCGTTTCATAACCGGCAATCCCTACCCTCGGTTCCCGTAAGATTGACCCAGCGACAGGGTCTCCTTAAATTCAACCATGCGTTGTTGAGAACCGTTAACGACCCCAAGGTGAAATGACCCATGAGCAATCCGAGATTCGCCAAGAAGTTTGCCTGCCTCGCCGCTTTCACGACGGCCACCTGCTGGGCCTTCGGGCTTCAGTGCCTACAGGAAGTCTTCGCCTCGATCGGCGCGACGTTTTTCTAATCTTTAGCCGCTACAAAACGATGTCCGCGTCATCATCGTCGATCGGCCGCGCCGGCGGCGCATACGCCGGTACGGGGCGATGTGGCAGGAGAAAGATGATCGCCGCCCCCGCCGCGAAGCCGCCGACGTGCGCCCAGTAGGCCACCGGGTCCTCCGCTTGCCGACCGCCGAGCGCCGGAAACAGGTTCTGAAGGACGATGTAAACTCCAAGAAAGACCCACGCCGGCAGCTTCATGGTGAACCAGTACCAGCCCAACGGCACGATCGCCAGGACATTCGCCCTTGGATAAAGGAGGATGTACCCGCCCATGACGCCGCTGATCGCGCCGCTCGCGCCAACGAGTGGTACCCAACTTCCTTGGAAGTAAGTATGCGCGAGGTTCCCGACCACGCCGGTCCCCAGATAGAACGTTAAAAAGAGAACGCGACCGAGACGGTCTTCGATGTTGTTGCCGAAGATCCAAAGATAAAGCATGTTGCCGAGAAGGTGCATCCATCCACCGTGCAGAAACATGCACGTCACCAGGGTCAGCGACGCGGGCACCGCCGTCGCCGCTTCAACGGGGACCTGTTGCTGTAAAACGCGAACCCGCCCCCGGTGGTCGACCAGCGGAGTGGCCAGCTGATGATCCTGCGCCTCCTCGCGAAATCGCTCGGGGCCGTTAACTAGCTTCGCGGGGATGTAGCCATACTTCCAGACAAACGCTTCTCCGTCTTCGTGAGACATCGTCGCCTGAAACAGGAAGATCAGGACATTGGCGGCGATCAGACCGACCGTCAGGACCGGGGTGCTGTGCGTGGGATTATCGTCGCGAATGGGGATCATCAGCCGGCGGCCCCGGTCTCCTGCTGGCAATCCATCGGCTTGCCGGAGCAAATCTTCAACAAGTGCTTGATAGCCGGCCCGACCAACGTCAGGCATTCGCGGACGCCCTTGGGGCTGCCGGGGAGCATGACGACGAGCGTACCGCCGATGAGCCCCGCGCCGCCTCGGGAGATGATCGAAAGCGGCGTCTGCGCGTAGCTGCCGGTCCGCATGATCTCGCCAAAGCCCGGCAGGCAGCGGTCAAAGAGCGGCTTCACGGCCTCCGGAGTCACGTCGCGCGGTCCGACCCCTGTCCCGCCGGTCGTGACGATGACGGCGACGCGCCCCGCCAATTCCCGCACCGCTGCTTGAATCGCGGGAATCTCGTCAGGCACAACGCGGCGATCTGTCATCGTCAGGCCAATGCCTCGCAGGAAGTCCTCGGCTGCCGGCCCGCTCGCATCCGGCTTCGCGCCATCGGAACGGCTATCGGAAATGGTGATGACGGCCGCAAGTGACATGGGCGGATCGT
>CAYMXF010000063.1:4818-14342 GCA_964393935.1 uncultured Planctomycetaceae bacterium | reverse complement strand
CTAGGCTTCTCACCCCCGGCCGTTGTGCGGCCGATGCGACCGATTTGACAGGACTTCGCACCTTGACCACGCCGACGCCCGACGCCCCGACCTTCGAGGAAAAACACCATTTCCTGCTCCGCAAGCTGCACTCGCTGTCCGGCATCGTGCCGATCGGCGTTTTCTTGATCGAGCACCTGTTGACCAACTCGCTGGCCGCCGGATGGGCATCCTCCGCCCCCGGCCGAGACCGCTTCAACGAGGCCGTTCACGACATCCACCGCTTGCCGTATTTATGGGCCCTCGAACTCTTCGGCATCTTTCTGCCGCTCGCGTTCCACGCCCTGTATGGCGTCAAGATCGCCATGACGGCCCAACCCAATACTCACGCCTATCCCTACATGGGCAATCGCCGCTATAGCCTCCAGCGCGTCACCGGCTATATCGCCTTCGTCTTCGTCATTATCCATCTGATGAAGTTCCGCTTCGCGCACCTCGTCGGCTGGGGGCCGGAGTTCATCGGCAGCAAGGATCCTTTTGAAATCACCCGCAACGGCCTACACAATTGGAAGGTTCTGGGGGATTGGACGAATCCTAACGCCTTCGCGATGCCGACCTGGATCACCTTCTCGCTCTACATCGTCGGCCTCTGGGCGGCCTGCTTCCACTTCGCCAACGGCATCTGGACTTTCTGCATCAGTTGGGGAATCACCGTCGGCGATAAGGCCCAAAAGCGCGTCGGTCTGGCCGCCGCCTCGGTCGGCATCCTTTTATTTGCTTGGGGCGGCCTCAGCTTGTACGCCTTCGCGAAAGCCAAACCCATAGACAATACCCCCGCAGCGACCGTAGCGATCGAAACCACGACGACGAAGTGAAAGCGTACGCTACCACGGTGACGGGCGCTTGCGAGCGCTAAACGAAGACACGCTGGTGGCGCCATAGTGTGGACCAACCCAAGCAAGCACGGACTGCCACCATGCGCGATGAAGGATCGAGGGGCGAACGAAGGGGGGGATCCGGTTCTTTCCGACAGGCAGCAATTTCGAAAGCCGGGCCGCTTTGGAAACGTACCGGATGAATCGCGAGGAGGATTCATCCGTGCGGTATTTTTCCATGAGTTCGGACAGCGTCTGAAGGTAGAGGACGAAGTCGCGGAATCGCAGCGGCGGCGAAGTGCCCCAGAATTCCAGGTCATTCTCGTCGAGCCAGGAAAGAATCTCGCCGTAACTATGATTGCTTTCAATCGGAACGCAGAAGCGGTCGATGAAGTTGACGATATCCGGCGGTGACATTTCGCTGATCGGCTTGTTACCGTACATGCGATGAGCGACCTGAAATCGAACATTGACGTCGGGGCCGGCCTGGCGATGGATTCTCCATCGCTGGAAATTGTTCCGCCAGTGGGCGAACGGGTTGTACACCATGAACGCGACAAAGCCGCCGGGCTTGCAAACGCGGATCATTTCTCTCAGGCCGCGCAGAGGATCGGGCGTGCAATGCAGCACGCCCCACGAGACCACGAGATCGAAGGATTCGTCGGGGAACGGCATTTCATAAAGACTGGCCTTGATGGGCACGAACTGATCGACGCCGTCCTCACGAGCGACTCTTTGGGCGAATTCAAGCGAGACTTCGGATTGGTCGAGCCCGACGTACTGTTGGGTGCCGTAATGCTTCGGAACGAGCATGGTTCGGCCGGTGCCGCATCCGACGTCCAGGACACGGCCCTTCCAGGCATCTTCAACCCCGAGAAATTTGTACTTACAAAGCTGATAGGCGAGCCAGGCGCGGCGTTCCTCAGCGCTGGTTTGGGGAAAAGGATACGTTCGATAAAGATCAAAGACCGCGCGTTCGGTCGTGCGGCTTTCTTCCATCCTCGGCTCCTTGGCTTGGATCGTGCATCTTGCAGGGGCGCCACGACCGCCCCGCGAGGCCGGGCGCTCATGCAGGACTTCGCAGGCTGTGATTAGATCGATCCATCATAAGAAAGAGCGACATCAAAAGTCAAACAAAGCAACGGTCAAGGCGAGGCCGAGGGTTTTCAAAATGCAAAAAATGCGCGTTTTACGAAGCCGGCCCTCGCCTCTAGAATCGCGATGGTCAAAAATGATTCTCAATCATGTAACCAGCGACCATCGGATAGAAGCGGAGCCATGGCTAAACAACGTGTTGCAATGATCGGGGGCGGGCTCGCGGGCCTCGCCGGGGCGATGAAGCTCGCCGAACTCGGAATCGCGGTCGATCTCGTCAGCATGGTCCCCGTCAAACGCTCTCACAGCGTCTGCGCTCAGGGCGGCATCAACAGCGTCAACGACGTCACGCGGTCGCAGGGCGACAACGAGTGGAAGCACTTCGACGACACCGTCTACGGCGGCGACTTCCTGAATCATCAGCCGCCGGTCAAGGAGATGTGCGACTGGGGCCCCAAGGTCATCGACTTGCTCGACCGCCTCGGCGTACCCTTCAACCGCACGCCCGAGGGCCATCTTGACCGCCGCCGCTTCGGAGGCACGCTCTACAAACGCACCGCCTTCGCCGGCGCGACGACCGGCCAGCAGCTCCTCTACGCGCTGGACGAACAAGTCCGCCGCTGGGAATCCGAAGGGCTCATCAAGCTTTATGAATTCTGGGAATTCCTCGGGCTCGTTATGGATAACGCCGGCGTCTGCCGCGGCTGCGTCGTTCAGGACATGTTCTCGATGGAGATTCGCGCCCTTCCCGCCGACGCGGTCGTCCTGGGGACCGGCGGCTGCGGCTTGATCTTCGGCAAAAGCACCATGTCGATGATCTGCACCGGCGGCGCCAACAGCCGCGCCTACCAGGAAGGCGTCAAGTACGCCAACGGCGAGTTCATCCAGGTCCACCCGACGGCGATCCCCGGCGCAGATAAGCTTCGCCTCATGAGTGAAAGCGCCCGCGGCGAAGGCGGCCGCGTCTGGGTTCCGCGAACGCCGCAGGACCCGCGCAACCCGCTCACTATCCCCGAGTCCGAGCGCTACTATTTCCTCGAAGAGCGCTACCCCACCTACGGCAACCTCGTTCCGCGCGACATCGCCACGCGCGAAATCTTCGACGTCTGCACCAACGGCGGCCTCAGCGTGGAGCAAGGCGAGTTCTGCGTCTATCTGGACCTGACGCACCTACCGGAATCCGCCACCCGCAAGCTCGAAGGTATCCTGGAGATCTACGAAAAGTTCCGCGGCGTCGACCCGCGCAAGGTCCCCATGAAGATCTTCCCCGCCGTCCACTACTCGATGGGCGGCCTCTGGGTCGACTATGAAAAGGACGCCAAGAACGGCGGGCTCGTACTCGGTGCGCCGAAAAACCAGATGACAAATGTCACCGGCGTGTATGCCATGGGCGAGGCAGACTACCAGTATCACGGGGCGAATCGGCTCGGTGCGAATTCGCTTCTCTCATGCATCTTCGCCGGGCTGATCGTCGGGCCGTCCATCCAGTCTTATTTCAAATCGCTCAAGCAGTCCGCCGCCGATAGCTTATCGTCGCTCTTCGACGCCGCCGTCCGCAAGCATCGGGACCATTTCGACCGGCTCGTCTCGCGCACGGGCGACGAGAACGCCTACAAGCTGCACGAGGAGATGGGCCGGACGATGACGCAGAACGTCACCGTCGTCCGCTACAACGACAAGATACAGACGACGCTGGCCAAGTTGGACGAGCTTTCCGAGCGTTATCAGCGCGCCCCACTGGCCGACAAGGGCCAATGGACCAACCAGAATCTCTCCTACACCCGTGCCCTCGGCGACATGCTCATTCTCGCCAAGGTCATCGCCCTCGGCGCGCTGAAGCGCGATGAGTGCCGCGGCGCACACTACAAGCCCGACTTCGAGATCGCCGATCTCGATCCCGCCGCCGGCGACCATACGGCCGAGGCCCGAAAGTGGTGTGAATTGTTCAAGAAACGAAACGACCAATGGCTACGGACGACGATCGCCGTCCATACGCCCCAAGGCCCGCAACTCTCCTACGAAGTCGTGGACACCAGCCTGATCCCCCCGCGCCCGCGAACCTACGGCCTCAAGGGCGCCGAAGAGATCGAGCGAATCTGGAAGACCGAATTCATCGGCGGCGCATCCAAGCACAAACACATGGCCGCCGCAGTCGTCTCATAGCGCCTTTCACTACTTCGATGCTTGCACAGGCATGGTCTTGGCGCGCCATTGGCTCGCCTCCACTGTTCGGCCTGCCGTTTCATATCCTCGGACGATTCGCCCTACGACATCTCGGGTGCGCTGAGAATCGGCCCCATAGTGGTCGGTGATCGCGGAAAAAGCTGAAGCAAACAGCGGCTCCGCCTCGGACGCAGTGCCGCGCTTCAGACACAACAATCCCAAAAGAACTTTCGTCCGGGCGGTATCGCCATGTCCCGGCGGAAGCGCCTTGGTCTGCAATGCCAGCGCTTGTCGGCACAATCGCTCTGCCTCCTCCTGCCGGTCCAGGGCTTGAAGCAGATCGGCGAGGTTGTAAAGGCTATTCCCCACGTCGGGGTGTTCATCGCCCAACAATCGGCGTCGCAGGTCCAAGGCGCGGCGGTGCCACTGTTCAGCCTCGCGATAGTCTTTTTCCCCCGCCATGGCCAGCGCCAAATTGTTCATGCAGTACGCGATCACGGGTCGGCGGTCCCCGCCAACTTTCTGGTACATCTCCATGGCCTGCCGAAAGAGCGATTGGGCCTCCGCGTAGTCGCCTTTCGCGTAACACAGACCCGCCAGATGGCTCAAGCAAAGCGCCACGTCCGGATGAGCCTGTTTGCCGAAGCGCTGTCGATGGATCGCCAGCGCCTCTCTACAGACGGGCTCAGCGGCGGCGACGTCTCCCCTTTGAATCAGGACGCCGCTGAGATTGTTCAACGTCAGCGCGGCAAGGTCGGCATGCTTCTCAGGCTCCTTTCGATAGGAATTGAGCGCCTGTCGATAGAGTGATTCCGCCTCGACATAGCGGCCCAGGGAAGCCAAGACGGCGGCCAGATTGCTTTGAGCGGCGGCGACGTCAGGATGATCCGGCCCTCGTAGCTCTCGGAGGGTCTGCAAGGCGCTTTCAAGATGTTTGGCGGCATCCGCATAAAGACCCAAGCTGCTGTAGGTGTTTCCGACGGTCAAACTCGCAGCGGCTTTGAGTTCCGTTTCGATCGGAGGAATAGACGCGATGCGCGCCGCCGCCGCATCGAGCGCCTGACGGACCGTCACCTCGCGCCCGGCGTCGCTCGGTGAGACCGAGGCGAGAACCTGTTGCAGAAACTGGAGGCTCTGCCTCGCCTTTCGGGCCTCCTGCTCCGCGCGCGACCGGGCCGCGGCCTCACCATCTCGCGCTGCGGACGCCCGCTGGTACAGCACCGTCATTCCGCCGGCAAAGCCGAGAATCAAGACAACAAAGGCAAGGGAGATCAATACCGTCGCCTTGTGTCCCGCGGCGAACTTCTTGAGGACGTACCACTTGCTGTCGCGCTTGGCCTCGACCGCCTCGCCCGCCAGGTATCGCTCGATATCGCGGTGCAAGGCGTCAGCGGACTGATAGCGCCGCGCCGGAGCTTTGGCCAGCGCCGTAAGCACGATCGCATCCAGGTCGTCTCCGATCCTGTGCGATCGGCCCCGATGGATTCGCTTGTCGGTATTCCTGTCTAAGCAGCGACTCGGCGGCGCGGGTTCCCGCTCCTGTATGGCTCGTACAATCTCGGCCATCGAACCCGTCGTGGCGTAAGGCGGTCGTCCGGTCAACATCTCATACAGAATGACGCCCAGCGCGTAGACGTCCGTTCGGACATCGACGGCGGCGTCGCCACCCGTCAACTGTTCCGGCGCCGCGTAGGCGAGTGTGCCCACGAACGCCCCGGTTTGGGTGAAGCTCTCCGCGGCCCAGTCATTCGTCACTTTGGCCAGGCCGAAGTCGACGACGTGCGGCCGACCGGCTGGGTCGATGAGAATGTTCTTCGGCTTGAGGTCGCGATGGATGATTCCCCGCTGATGCGCGCAAGAGACTGCTTCGCAGATCTTGCCGAACAGCCGGACTCGTTCCTCCACGGACGGGGACCCACCGCTTGTATCGCGTCGGCCCCTGTCGTCCGCCGGTGTGGGACTTCCGACATACTGATTCAACGGCACGCCATCGATGTATTCCATCACGCAAAACAGGCTGCCGTCCGAGGTGACCCCGCTGTCAAAGACGCTGACTATATGCGGATGCCGAAGACGGGCCGCCAGTTCAATCTCGCGCTCGAAACGCATCCGCGTGCCGGCGCCCGTCCAAGGTTGATCCCTGAGAAACTTGATCGCCACTTGGCGGCGCGTGGAGCGCTGATAGGCGGCATACACGACGCCCTGCCCGCCTTGTCCGATTTTGTAAAGATGCTCATACCCCGGCAGAGTCACGGTGCCGGCCTGCGCGACGCCCACTCGCTGCACTTCGGCCAGCAGACTAGTGGGATCGCGATACCACTCCGAAGACGGCGATGATGAACCATCCGCGACCATCTCAGCCCTCTTCCTGGACCTGCCGTTCGATGACCTCGCTTAGTCTCGCCAGGATGCGCGACTTGGCCTGATACACTTGGTCCAGACTCAGTCCCAATGTTTCGGCCGTCTGCTTGGCATCCCGGCCTTGGACGGCGTATGCCTCGAAGGCCGCCCGGTCCTTGGCGTTAAACTCCACCTCGATCGTGTGCATGGCCTGTTGGAGGTGGTACTGACGCCATTCCTTCTCCCAGGTTTCTTCGGAGGAGGAATCGACCTCGCCGACCTGCACAATATCCTCTAGCGCGGTTTCCCCCTGCTTCTGACGCAAAATTCGCTGGATGGCATGAACGACAACGGTTTTGAGGTAGGACCGGAATCGGCCCTTGGCTGGATCGTACTGAAAATCCGGCATCGACCGCGCGAGCGACGTGAATACCTCCTGCATCACGTCGTCACAGTCCGCCGGCTGTAGACGCCATTGTCTCGCAAACCCCCGGATCAGAAGGCCGTATCGGTCGCAAAACTCCCGCCATGCGGCCGGGTCGGTCCCGGCGGACAACCGGGCAAGGAGGCTCGCGTGAGTTGTGGATGCAGTTTCGGCCACGAGGGTTCATTCTACCTCCTGCCTTCGCCCCCTTCGACTCTGACCGTTCAGGCGATTTCTTGTCAGGGACGACGGCCGGCGGGCCTAGAAGATAGGGAGCCAGGAGTTTTCCTCATGCAAGTCAACCGAATCGACTCACGGTTTTTGAAACACAGGGGGCCTTCGCCGATGACGGCGTTCTTCATTGCCGGCGTTTTCGTTCTCAGCCACAGAACGGCCTTCGCAAATCCCGATTGGCCCCCCGCGGACAAGATCAGCCCCATTATCATCGCCCACGAGCGCGAAAAAACGGGGTCGGCGAGGATGCCCCCGGAGCAGCGAATCGCTCATCTGCGGAACCAGGGCATCGATGCCGGCGAACTCAACGCAGAACAGTGCGCGCTATACGTCTCGGATAAACTGTCGGCCGCGGAGATGGCGGCGCTGGCGGCCAACGGCATCAAGATAAATCCTGATGCCTGGGTTCCTCCGGTCCCCGGCCGACACACTCACGGGTTTTATACGGCCACGATTCCTTACACCGCGATTCCCGCGATCCGAAATCATCCCCGCATCGTGTACGCCCAATCGATCGAATCCGTAAGCCATCCGCTCAATGCCACCGCACGCTACGTCATCAACGCGGAAGACGTCCAGACCGGAAACGGAATCGTCGCCCGCGACGGAACCGGCATTCGCATCGCCGTCGCCGATACCGGCATCGACCTGACACATGCGGACTTTCCTACGCCGGTCGAGAGGTTTGACATGACCACCGGCACCAGCACCGCCAACTGGAGTACGAATGTCGCCAACACCGTCATGGACCACGGCACGCACGTCACCGGCAGCGCTTTGGGCCGGGGCACGCTTTCGGCCAACCTCTATCGCGGGGCCGCCCCCGGCGCGGCGCTTTATTTTTACAAGATCGGCAACAATACCACCGCCGCCGCCACCGATGCCGACATGATCGAAGCGATAAACCGCGCTCTGGCCACTGGATGTCACATCTTCTCCATGAGCTACGGCGGCATCGACGCCTTTCTGGACGGCTCCAGCCCCGTCTGCCAGGCCATCGACACGGCCACCACCAACAACATGGCCTGCGTCATTGCCGCCGGAAACGACGGCGACACCAATCGCCATCATTCCATTTCCGTCCCGCCCAATACCACCACCGCCACGTTCGGCTTCACCGTCAGCAACGTCGGCGGGGGCTCCGTCTATACCGGCCCGGAACTCCTGCAAATCATCTGGATCGACGGCGTAATTGATAACAACCTCGCTCTTTCGTGCACGAACCTTGGCGCGGGCGAGTCCCTCGTCGTCAATTGGTCGACCTCCAGTCCGCGCACCACCGAGGCACGCCAGTACCTTCTGAACGTGAATCTTGGAATCGGCGTCACCAAGACCTACAACCTGCGGCTACAGAATACCGCCGCCGCGGGCGGCGCCACGCCGCTCGTCCACTCCTGGCGCGTCGGCGGGCGCGGCACGTTCGTCATGCCCGACTCCTCCTACACCATCAACCACCCCGCCATCGCCGACACCGCAATCTCCGTCGGCGCCTGGATACAGGACCCCGAATGGCGCGACTGGCAGAACACTCTTTGGCAGTTTCAGACTTGGACCGCCGGCTCGCTCGCCCCTTTCAGCAGCCGCGGGCCGCGGATCAACGGCACGCGCAAGCCCAGCTTCTGTACCCCCGGCGCTGTCACTAAGTCATGTCGAGACTCCGGCACTTTCAGCGGCTACCCCCTGAATCAGTACATCATCGACAACGACGGCACGAACAACGGGCTCGGCCCAGCCAACTATTACGTTCACTGGGGAACCAGTATGGCTTGCCCGATGGCCGCCGGCGCCGCCGCGTTGCTTCTTCAGGCCGCGCCTGGAATGACCCCCCCACAACTCGTCGCGGCCCTCGAATCCACCGCCGGTTATGCGGCCAACCCCAACAACAATGCCGGCGCGGGGATCATCGACATCAAGGCCGCCATCCGGACGATCGACTGCAACAACAATGGCCAATACGACCCGTTCGACGTCGCCAACCAGGACTGTAACAGCAACGGCGTCCCCGACGAGTGCGATGCGGATGTCAACGCGGTCTCCTTCGCCCTGGGAACGGCGTCCATCGGCAACCCCGGCTACGCCTATGACACGGCCATCCTTCGGCTCAACGGCGACGCCTATCCCGACCTGGCGGTGGGCGACGGCAGCAATTTTCGAATCGACCTGCTGACCGGCAACGGCGACGGAACTTTCTCCGCGCCAAACTACTACTTTATCCAGGACTTCGCCAAAAGCATCGGCGCCGGTGATATCGACGGCGATGGCGACGACGACCTGGTCGCCGGGTTGTCGACCAACCCAAGATCGCTGCGGGTGTACCTCGGCGACGGCGCTGGCGGGTTTACGCCGGGAGCCAGCTACACGCTTTTCGGAGGTAACGATCCACTCGTGATTCACGTCGTGGATCTGGACCGCGA
>CAYMXF010000063.1:0-4718 GCA_964393935.1 uncultured Planctomycetaceae bacterium | reverse complement strand
ACGGAGATGATCGCCGCCGATCTGAATCTCGACGGCCGCGAGGACGTAATCGTCATGACGCCGACCTCCGGCGCGGATATCAACATCCTGCTCAACGGCACGACGCCGTCCACAGGGGCCGACTGCAACGCCAATCTCGCGCCGGACGACTGCGAAATCGCCTCCGGCGCGGTGCTGGACTGCCAATCCGACGGCATTCCCGACGGTTGCCAGCTTGCCGCCAACGATTGCAACGCCAACGGCGTACCCGACGAGTGCGACCTCTCGGGCGGCGGGAGCCTCGATTCCAACAGTAACGGCCTGCTCGACGAGTGTGAGACCGTGACGTGCGGGACCTGCCCCGGCGACCTGGACGGGGACGGCGACGTCGACGGTTCTGATCTACAAGGTTTCACGTCGTGCGTCATGGGCGGCAGCGCGCTCGCCGCCGGCTGCGGCTGCGCGGACCTGGACGCCAACGCCGCGGCCAATACCGTAGACATCTCGCTCATGGCGAACAAACTGCTGTCCGATCCCAACCCGGCATGTCCTTGATGGGATTGCGAAAACAGACGCAGTTCCTACTCGGCGTCACTCGTGATTTGATTCGTCGGTGAATCTAAGATTCCGTCCGGCCATCGCTGAAACTCGTTCATCGCCGCCGCGAGCTTTTCCTCGCCCAGCTCCAGCCGGAGGCCGGCGATCGCTTTCCCCGCCAACTCGTCGCATCGCTCGTTCTCCGGGTGAAAGCTGTGGCCTCTTACCCAATTCCAAACGACCTTATGCCGCCCGGCTTCACCGTCCAGCGCCTTCCATAGATCGAGGTTCATCACCGGCTTTTTGCCGCGCCGCCAACCGCGGGCTTTCCACTTCGGCAGCCAGTCGCGCATCCCCAACTGCACGTACTCCGAGTCCGTGTGGAATTCGACCTCGCACGGCTCCTTGAGCGCACGCAAGGCTTCGATGGCCGCGGTCAACTCCATCCGATTGTTCGTCGTCGCCGGGCATGCGTCGGAAATCTCCCGCCGCACCGACCCGTAGATGAGGATCGCCGCCCAGCCGCCCGGCCCCGGGTTCGGCTCGCAGCCTCCGTCGCTGTAGATCGTGACCCGCTTCATCGTACCGGCGTATTTTCCCGACGCAGGGGATTTCGATCAAGTAGGTCCGGCAAATGGTCCGTCTCAATTGACATTTCAAGTGGCACGGTCTCGCCGTAGGCGAAGCCGTGGTCCGTGGGTCCAACACGGCTCGCCTCGTCGAGTCGCCGCGGCGACCTGCCCGTTTTGCTGAGAAATTGCCCCTGCATTCCTGTATAATATTTGCAACAGCCCCGAGAGACTCGCGGATGGAGTCGAGTGACGCACGTTCACTCTCCGCCGGGCAGGGAACTGAGAAGAGGAGTAAGCGCACATGGCCACTTCCGCAAACTACCATCGCCTCACAAGGCGGATCTCCGTTTCACTCGCGGCAGCGCTGATCTTCTTAACGTGTGGGTCGCTGACGCCCGCGCGGGGGCAATGCAGCCCAAACGAGCTGTCAAAGCTGATCGCCTCCGACGCTGCATTGGCCGACAACTTCGGTTTTTCGGTCGCGCTGTCCGGTGACACGGCGGTGGTCGGGGCACCCTACGACGACCACGCGGGCGGCGGCGACGCGGGGAGCGCTTATGTCTTTGTCCATTCCGGCGGCGTCTGGACCCAGCAGCAGAAACTGACCGCCTCCGACGCAGCGGCGAATGACCGCTTCGGCAACTCGGTCGCGGTCTCGGGCGACACGGCGGTGCTCGGGGCGCACTTGGACGACGACGCGGGCTCCTCGTCCGGCTCGGCCTACGTTTTCGTCCGCTCCGGAACCGTCTGGACCGAGCAGGCCAAACTCTTCCGCGCCGACCCGGCGGGGAGCGACGAATTCGGCTATTCGGTCGCCATCGATGGTGACACAGCAATAGTCGGCGCACGCCGGGACACCTACCTCCTCGGGATGCAACAGGGCTCCGCGTACATTTTCGTCCGGACAGACGGCGTGTGGACTCAGCAGGGCAAGCTGACCCTCGGCGGGTTTAATTATGGCTTCTTCGGCGTATCGGTCGCCGTCTCGGGCGACACAGCGGTGGTCGGGGCGGAGCACACCGACTATGTGGGCTCAGACTCAGGTTCGGCCCACGAATTCGTCCGCTCCGCCGAAGGCGTCTGGACCGCGCAGGCCACGCTGACCGCCTCCGACGCAGCGACCGGTGACAACTTCGGCGGTAGCGTCGCGTTGTCCGACGACACGGCGGTGATCGGAGCGCGCTTCGACGACCACGCAGGCGGGGCGGATGCCGGCTCCACCTACGTCTTCCTCCGCTCAGGCGGCGTCTGGACCGAGCAACAGAAACTGACCACCACCGACGCGGCGACGGGTGACTCTTTTGGCCGCAGCGTCGCGTTGTCCGGCGAGACGGCGGTTGTCGGGGCATACTCGGATGACGAAGCCAGCGGGACCGACGCCGGCTCGGCGTATGTGTTCACGCGGACCGGCACCGTCTGGACCGAGCAGGCCAAACTCACCCCTTCCGACGCGGCGGCGTCAGACTTTTTCGGCGCTTCAGTCTCGGTGTCGGGCGATACGGCGGCAGTCGGTGCGTACTTTGAAGACCATGACGGCGGAACCGATGCCGGATCCGCCTACGCCTTTGCTCTCGGGTGCGACCGCGATGGAGACGGTGTGCCAGACTTTGCTGACAACTGCCCAATGGTGCAGAACCCCGGCCAGGAAGATACCGAATCCGACGGTGTCGCGGATGCATGCGATAATTGTCCAATGAGCGCGAACCCCGGCCAGCAAGACGGCGACAGCGACGGCGTGGGCGATCTCTGTGACAACTGCTTGAACTCTCCCAACCCCGGCCAAGAGAATGCGGATGCTGACCACTTGGGCGACGCATGCGACGCCTGCCCCAACAACACACCTGGTCTGCCCGTCGCGCCTGACGGCCGGCCACTGCGCGACTGCAACAACGATTGCCTCGTGGACGGACTGGACGTTGAGTGCTTCGTGGCCGAATTGCTCGGCCCGTAAAGTTGTTCTCGGGCAGCATCAACCGCCGCTTTAGGGATGCAAGGTTGCTTTGTGATAGAGTGCCGCGCTCGCCACCAACGGGCTTCGATGGCGAGCACGGCTCATCATCTGGGAATCGTCAAACGGGCTCATGCGCCGGCCGGCTTATTCGCCATCGGTCCGACGTGCTGGCCGAAAGCCTCTGCGATGACCTTGCGATCCTCGGGCGCATCCTTGATGTGAGTGGTGTATGGCGACGAGACGGAAGTCGGCGTGAGCGCGCGTTCTTGTCCGACGGAGCGATAGAGCTATGATGCCCCCACGCGGCAAGAGGGGCTCTGCGCCGCAAAGGGCGATCGTTCCGATGAAACAACAAAGATATTTCTACCCGGGCATAGGTGTCTGCATGACGATCAGTTTGAGTGTCGTAGGTGGAGGCGGCGCGTGGGCACAGGAGGGCGGCGGTTCAAAGACGGCTACGTCCGGCGGAATCCGCAATCGAAATGAAATCCCCGAACGCCATCGATGGAACCTCGGCGACATCTTCCAAAGCGAGTCGGACTTCGAAGCCTCCTTCAAGCAGGCCGAAGTACTCATTGCTAAGTTCCCCAGTCTCAAAGGCACGCTGGGCAAATCCGGCGAGTCGCTCCTGGCCGCCCTGAAGCTCCGCGATGAGCTGTCCGCCGAACTCGACCGCCTCGTCGTTTATGCCGGTCTGTCCTATCACGAAGACATGAGCGTGAACGCCGCCCAGGGCCGCTCCGACCGCACACAATCGCTATCCACCAAGGCCGCCGAGGCCGCAAGCTGGCTCGTACCGGAAATCTTGACGCTTCCGCCGGAGAAGGCGCACTCTTGGTTCGAGGCGAGCAAAGACCTCGCCGTCTACCGTCATTACCTCGACGACCTGGAGCGCCAACGTGCCCACGTCCTCTCGCCGCGCGAAGAGGAGCTATTGGCGATGGCCGGAGATATCGCCTCGGGGCCGGAGAACATCTTCGGCCGTTTCACCAACACCAACTTGGACTTCCCGACCGTCAAGGACGAGAAGGGCAAAGACGTCAAACTCAGCGTCAGCCAATACACGGCGATGATCTATTCGAAGGACCGGCGAGTGCGAAAGGACGCCTGGACCGGCCTGCACGACACCTACATGGCCAAGGCCAACACGCTCTCCGCGCTGCTCTCCACGCACGTCAAACAGCACATCTTCTACGCCCGCGCCCGCGGCTTTAAGACCGCTCGCGAGGCTGCGCTCTTCAATCCGAACATTCCTGTCGCCGTCTACGACAATCTTGTCACGACGGTCAACAAAAACCTGCCGAAGCTGCATCGCTACGTCGCCATGCGCAAGAAGTTGATGGGCCTGGCCGACGTACATCAATACGACCTCTATGTCCCGATCTTGGACGCACCAGAGGAAACCCTCGAATACGACGCGGCCGTCGAAACAATCCTCAAGGCCCTCGCGCCGCTCGGCCCGGACTACATCGGTACGCTCCGCAGATCCTTCGAATCGCGATGGATCGACGTCTTCGAGACGCCCAACAAGCGAAGCGGCGCGTACTGCTGGGGCAGCTACCTCACGCACCCCTTCCTGCTCCTGAACTTCCACGGCACGATGAACGACCGCTCGACCGTCGCTCACGAGATGGGTCACGCGATGCACTCCTGGTACACCGTCAAGCACCAACCGCTAA
>CAYMXF010000062.1:5784-14344 GCA_964393935.1 uncultured Planctomycetaceae bacterium | reverse complement strand
CTTAGCTCACGACTATGCCGTTTTGAGGTCCAATGCCCGACATCGCGGACCGAGGGTTGCAGCCAGCTTTGCATCATTGGTTAAGAGTTCGGCATCGAGCGTCGTCGCAGTCGCAGCGATGAGAGCGTCCGGAATCGCCAACCCATGACGGCGGCGCAGCGTGATCGCGGCTTCCTTGACGTCATTCGTCAGCGGAACGATTCGAATCGCGCCCAGAAAAACGCGAATGGCTTTCTCCGCATTTTGATCGAGACGACCATGAGAAAGGAGTTCGATCTCCGTTATCACCGAGACGCAGACTTCTTCCGGAGCGATGGGCTGGGCCAGCCTTCCCTCTAACAGATAGATCACGATATTGGTGTCGAGGACCTTCAACGGTCCCACTCCTCGCGCACGCGCCGCTGATAGGCGACCGCATCCTCGCCCCATTTCAACGTGCCGGCGAATCGCGACAGGTCAACAGGCTTACCGTTCGCCCGGTCGAGATTCAAGAGTTTTTCGATTTCGAGCCAATCGGCATAGTCGATTTGCACGGCGACGGGCTGCATCTTCTCATCGGTCAGGATTTTGGGGTGAACTTCGTGCATGGGACTGACTCCGGCTGTAAAGAAGTTTTCTGCCGTTCCAATTCATTATATCAACTCGCGCGTTCTGTCGCCCCTTTGGAGCTTAGATAGTTGCTGGGCTTGTTCTCCAGGGGCTTCTCGCCCCTGGCTACGGTCGGTCGCCCCTATCGGGGCTTTGTGAATTTGTGAGAACGGGTCCTTGCACAAGCGAATACGATGTAAGACGGCAGGTCTCGTCCCTCGACCTGCCCTACACAGATTCACAAATCGAACACGGGAATGGATTCCCGGCGGAAGGACGTGCGAGAAAGGATTCTCGCACGAGCGAGTTTCGCCATTCGCTATTCGACATTCGCCAATTCGCACCCTCACCCCGGCCCTCTCCATTCAAGGGAGAGGGAGTTGTCACCCCCTCGTCGTCACAAACTCTCCGCCGGCGCCGCCGGGTTGCCAGCGGGACATGATCATGCGCTGCTGCGTGTAGAAGGCGATGCCTTCCTTGCCCTGCATGTGCAGGTCGCCGAAGAAGCTGGCCTTGGCGCCGGTGAAGGGGAACATGGCCATCGGGGCGGGGACGCCGACGTTGATGCCGATCATGCCGGCGCCGGCGCGGTGCTTGAACTCGCGGGCGGCGTGGCCGTCGCGGGTGTAGATGACCGCTCCGTTGCCGAAGGGGCTTTTGTTGGTCTGCTCGATCGCCTCGTCGAGCGTGGCGACGCGGGAGACGCTGAGGACCGGGCCGAAGAGTTCGACCTGCGAGACGTGCATCTCGGGCGCGACGTGGTCGAAGATCGTCGGCCCGAGGTAAAATCCGTTGGGGGCGTCGGCGACCTTGATCGAGCGGCCGTCGCGGGCGAGCTTCGCGCCTTCTTTCGCGCCCTTTTCGATGTTGGCCAGAATCCCGTCAAGGTGTTGGCGCGTGACGACGGGGCCCATGTCCACCGGCAAGATGCCGGTGCCACACACGTCGGTGCGGCCGACCTTCATACGATCGGCGTTGGCGACGAGCGTCTTCACCACTGGGTCGGCGGCCTTGCCGACGGCGATGGCCAGGCTGCCGGCCATGCAGCGCTGACCGGAGCAGCCGAAGGCGCTTGCTTGCAAGGCGGCGACGGACTTTTCGATGTCCGCGTCGGGCATGATGAGGATATGGTTCTTCGCGCCGCCGTTGGCCTGGACGCGCTTGCCGTGCTTCGTGCCGGTCTCCCAGATGTACCGGGCGATCGGCGTGGAGCCGACGAAGCTGATCGCCTGGACGAGCGGGTGGGTCAGCAGGGCATCGACCGCTTCCTTGTCGCCGTGGACGACGTTGAAGACGCCGGGCGGCAGGCCGGCCTCGACGAGCAGATCGGCGAGGCGCATCGCGGAGAGCGGCACCTTCTCGCTGGGCTTGAGGACGAAGGTGTTGCCGCAGGTGATGGCGATCGGGAACATCCAGAGCGGGACCATGAAGGGGAAGTTGAAGGGCGTGATGCCGACGCAGACGCCGAGGGGGTAGTGGAAGGTCTCGCAGTCCACGTCCTGCGCGAGGTTGTGGACGGTGTCGCCCATGGAGAGCGTCGGGATCGTGCAGGCGAACTCGACCATCTCGATGCCGCGGCGGACGGAGCCGACGGACTCGGCGTGGGTCTTGCCATGTTCGAGGGAGATCGTTCGCGCGAGGCTCTCGGCGTTCTTCTCCAGGAGCGCCACGAGGCGGAACATGACGCGGGCGCGCTCGACGACGGGCGTATCGCGCCATTTGGGGAAGGCGTCGTGCGCGGCGCGGACGACGGCGTCGACTTCGGCGGCGGTACAGAATGGCACCTCGACGATCTGCTCCCCGGTGGAGGGGTTGAAAACGGGGCCGCGACGGGTGGATTTTGAGTCGGCCAACACGCCGTTGACGAAGAGCTTTACTTTTTTGACGGACGTGGCGGTTGCCGGGGCGGTGGCGGTTGGTGACATGGTTTTTCTCCTGATGCTGTACCCGCGTAGTTTAGCGGGTTTTCCGTGCAGAGACGAGCCAACGTCAGGGTCAGGCAATCCGTCGGACCTGCCGATCGTGCAGCCTGGTCAAGAGCAACATCGACAGCGTCGCGCCGATGAGGGCGAGCAGCATGTCCCACTGCGTGTCCCACACGTCGCCTTGGGTGCCGAGGAAGGCGGTCGCCGCCGTGCCGGTGCATTCGGCGACGAGCCATTCGATCAATTCATAGGCGGCGCTGATCGCGAGACAGATACACGCCGCGATGAAGAAGAGCCAGCGGCCGGGCCGCAAGGGCGAACAGCGCAGCAGGATTTCCCTGGCGATGATGGCGGGACAGAAGCCCTGCGCGAAATGCCCCACGCGATCGTAATGATTGCGAGCCAGACCGAGCGTGTCGCGCAGCCAGTTGAAAAGCGGCACTTCGGCGTAGGTGTAATGACCGCCGATGAGAAGCACGACGCAGTGCGCGAAGATGAGACTGTAGGCCAAGGGAGTGAATGGGAAGCGGCGATAGGTAGCGAGGAGAACGAGCACGCCGACGATCGCCGGCGCCACTTCCAGCCACCACGTGAATCGGTCGCGCGGGGCGATCGCGGACCCAATGAAAACGGCGATGAACCCCGCCAGCAAAGCCAGGGGCGGTCGTCGACTCACGAGGCTTCATCGCTCCCCGCGTTGAAGAGCGTCCGACGCGCTATTCGACCACCATCTCGCCGGGAGACTTATCCCGCGGGGCCGACTCCGTTTGCTCCTGTTTTTCAGTCGTCACTTTGTGCTCGTTCTCGGCACAGCCGGTGTAGACGGCGGAGAGGGCAAGTGTCAGTATCAAGCAGCCTATTTTTTTCAACATGGGTGATTTCCTCGATGTCAATGATGCATTACATTTTCTTGAGGCGCATGTACGTGTGGACGATTTCCCAGACCTGCATGGCGGGCATTTCGACGGTGACGGTGGCGGTGCCGTCGGAGTCGTAGGACGTCTTCTTTACGTAGGCGCCCTGGATGTAGCCGTTGAGCTGCGTGTTGATCTCGTCCATCTCGGCGACGAAATCCTTGACGGTCGTGCTCGAATCGATCTTGAAGCCCATGACCTGCTCGGCGAGCTTGCGCTTGGCGTCCAGCTCGGCGGCGCGGGCGGCCATCAGCTTGCACTGCGGCGTACCGGCTTGATCCTTTTTGCAGACGCCGTTGCCGTCGGCGCGGATCATTTGCGAGGTCCAATCGGGGATCTCCGTGTGCATGCTCGCCGCGCAGGCTTTGATGGCCTGCGGCCGAGGCACGCCCATGCCCACGGCGTCGAACGTCTGGCTCTTGATGTGCTGCGTGACGTTCTCGATGTCCATGCCCTTGACGGAGTCGCCCTTGTAGTGGCGCTTGTGCAGGGTCTTGATCGTGGTGATGACGGATTCGACGGGCACCTCGACGGTGACTTCGACGATTAATTCGTCGTGGTGGAAATAGGGTTTGCCGACGACCTGCGAGCCCGTCAACATGCCGCGGGCCTCGGTATCGATCACGTCAGACTCGGCGACGAAGTCGCGGACAATGGTATCGCTCGAAACGCGCAGGCCCTTGATCCGCTCCAAGAGCTTGCGCTTCGCATCGACTTCGGCGGCGCGCTGGGCGAGCAGACGCTCCTGCGGGGGGATCGCTTTCCACATCGGGGGATACCCCGGCGGCGGCGCGCTGACGCCCGCGGGCATGGGGATCTCTCCACCGGGCACATCGGGCGGAAGCTCGGGGCGCGGGACGCCCATGCCGACGGCCTTGATGACGCTCTTGTCGACGTGCCGGGTGATCTGTTCGAAATCCACGGCTTTGAGCTTGTCGCCCTTGTAGTGGCGTTCGTGGATCGCCTTAAGCTCCTCGATCACCTTGGCGACGGTGACTTCGGCCTCGATGGCGCAGGTGCCTTCGGAGTCCCACTTGGGCTTGCCGAAGCGGACGCCGCGAACGAAGTTGTCGTACTCCGCGCGAATCTCGTCGGACTCGGCGACGAAGTCACGAACGTGCGTATCCGCCGTAATCTGAAGCCCCTGAATCGTCTCGCCGAGCTTGCGATAGGCGTCGGCCTCGGCGGCGCGCTTGGCGAGGAGCTTGTTTTGGGCGTCCTTCTGCGCGTCTTGGGCGATGGCTCCCTCTGGCGCTGAGAGGATCATCGAAACAGTCAAAAAGATCGAGGTCCGTACTATCGGTTTCATGATCGGCTCCTTTGTACATCCACGTCGTTCATCGAGGTCCATTCGGCGAGCATCGCCGGTCTATCCCATCTTGTTGATCCGTTCGACCGCCGCCTTGTACTTGGGCTCGTCCGTCTTGAGGGACTGGGCCAGCTTGTAGTACTTGCGGGCTTCGTCGATACGGTTGAGCTTCTCGCAGCACACGCCGGCGCCGAAGAGCGACTTGTGGTCGTCGCCGTTCTCGGCAATCGCTTGCTTGAAGTTGCTCAAGGCCGACTCGTAGTCGTCGGTCACGAGGCAGCGGACGCCGGCGTTGCTCTTCTCGTTATTGCTGGGCGTCACCTCGACGGTCGCCTGGATTTCCATCGGGACGAACTTCGCCAGGAACTCCTGGGCCTGTCGCTCGATCATCCCGCCGATCACCTGGTCGCGCGGCGTCATGTCCGCTTCGGTCTTGCTCGAACCGAAGAACGGGCTGGCCTTGGTCTTGGTGAACTCCTGGGACGGCATCGAATTGTGCGAAATGACGACGTCGTTCGTGGCGCTGTCCTTAAGCTGGAACTGGGACTGCACCGTGATATTGCGGGCCTCCTCGTCCACCTGCTCGGTGTCGACGCTGCCGCCGCCGAATCCGCCATGCCGCCAGCCGCCGCCAATGACGGACATCGCATCCACCGTTCGTTTCTTGCCGACTTGCTTGTCGATCTTGATGGTGACTTTGCTGGTCAGGATGGCCTTGGCCCCTTTGACCTGGGCGCTACCCACGTTGTCGCCGCTGTCGCTGACGCCGGCCGAGGCCAAGTCCTTCTCGCCCATTGTCATCTTCAGGTGCTCGCGGTCCACGAGCTTGATGGGGATGTTGTGCTTCTCGGCGGCCTGCTCCAGGTAATACTGGATCAGGTCGGCGGTCATCCTCGACCACTTGTCCTGGTCGTATTCGCCGGTGTCGCCGCCCATCTGGGCGTTCATCACCGCTATTTGCATGTACTGCTCGCTCAGCGTCGTCTTGGGCTGAATCAAGCGGCTGAAGGCCACCGTCGCCGTCGTCGACTTCGGGCCGCAGCCCGCCAATACCGCACCGATCACCATCGTGAATAAAATACTCGCACGTCGCATGATCAATACTCCTTGTACTTTCTGGAAGGCTCCAGGTGTGCCGGGCCAAGTCGCTTTTACCGGGTAGGACATGGGTCGGGTCCCGGCGGTTAGTGCCTTGCGGTGTGGCGGAGGCGTCCCCGCCATCGGGCAAACGTCATACGGCGGGAGTCCTAAAGTGTCAAGTACGGCTTGGCCGCCCGTGGACAACGCGGGGCACCGCCGCCCTCGGCCGTGTCTTCGGCCATGAAATGCGGGTTCACACCCGTCCCGGCGATCCGCCTAACAGCCTGTAGTAAAACCGGCTGGTTGGAGCCCGTTTTTCCCGAAGACCGCGGTTTCTCACGTTCTACGGAGGGCAGGGGCACCGCCCGTCTGGTCGTCGAAGTACGACCCGACCACCGCCGTGGCGCCGGATACCGCGATCGAGACGCCGAACTGGTCATCCGCCGTCGGGTCCGAAGCGGTCAGCTTGACCTGCTGCGTCAAGACCGTCCCGCTCCGCGTGAACAGATACGCCGAACCGGAATCACAATTCGGATCCCCAGGGCATACGTCGTCGTCGTGCCACGCCCCAACCACCGCCGTGTCGCGGCCCACTGCGACCGACAAAGCCTAACACGCCACCCAGGGCCCCGTCCGAGACCGCCAGCGTGGCCTGCTCAGTCCACTCGCCGCCAGAACGGATGAAGACGTAGGCCAGCCCCACCAATTTCCGGGTCATCATTCAGGTCGCCGGATCGTGGTAAGTTGCTCGGCGGAATGGCGACGCCAGTTTTGCGAGTTCTCGGCTAACGAACCGGCTTCGATCCACTCTCGGCGTAGTGGAGGCCGGACGGCCGCGGGCGCTGTCGCTGTCGCGGCCGGCGTTTTTTTTGGTGGGTTTAGCCCTTGGTTCACTTCACAAAAAAAGAGCCACAGTTGCGAGTTGTTCCGTGTGAAGGGACTTCGCGTCGGCTACCCGGGAAGTCCCTTCGTGCCGTCGCGGTGTCACCGCCTGCGCTTCTGATGCATCATCATCCTGGCCACTCCCATACGACCGAAGCTCGAATCACTACATCTGGACTGTGTACTCCCGCAATATTAACCCCGCGAATCATCAATGTTGCGGCTTGGGTGGGATACCAATTGTAGACACCACCCCCTTCTGACTCCAACGACAACGTTTGCCAACTCACGCCCCCATCGAGACTGGTTTCGTAACGATCGAAGTGTCCTGTTCCGGCGACCATATTGTTGACCAGAGTGATGTGTACCTTGTTTGGAGCAATGACAACGGCGGAAGCCTCCACATTATTTAATGGATAGGTAAGATTCTCGTCGGTCGTTCCACCGGGTACAATCGGAAATGAACTATTGTCTTGATATTCGCACACGTTATCGATGTCGCTATAATCGTCATATAACACGATGCTGGAACTAGGGGTGGAATTGTTCAACTTCTCTGTTGGGTAAGTAAAGTTATGGGTGAAAAAGTCTCTCGTCTCCGGCTGCGTAAAGAGCATGTCCGACCACCACTTTACCGAGAAGTTCGGGAATAATGACGTGGCCCAGACGGGACTGGGCTTAAAGACCAGACCTGAATTGTTTTGAGCAATCGCGCGATAGCCGTTAATTCCCAATTCGTACCCGACATCTACTATGGCATAATTTCCAGCGGCATGGTGGTCTCGAATCTCCGCGAGGCTTTGGGGTATCCCGTCGGCATCTTCTACCCAACGACCAGGCTGGGTCCAGGCGAGAATCCATTTGTTAAACTTCGTAGAGAAAATTTCGATTATCCAGTCAGTTTGACAACTGGTGTCGCCGCCTTCCACCAGGCGTGCGGGTATGGCGTGGGCCACACACATTCCTAACGCCACCGATGCGATCGTATCACAACCCCAAGTATGACCAGCGATCCCGAGCACGAACTGTTCGCCAGGGGCGAAACCTTGCCAAATCAGATTCGGCGGGGGTGCCGGCATCGTCCCGGAAGGAATATCAGTCGTAACTCGGTGCGTCCAGTTCGTTCCATCCCACTCCCACGTCTCATTCAACTGAGCTTCACTCTCACCGAAGCCTCCAAATAAGACCATTACACCCCGGTCGGAATTAAAAGCCATCGCGGTGTCACGACGCGGCGTCGGGCTTCCCGAAACCGGCGTCTTATCAGTCCAGTCCGTTCCATCCCACTCCCAGGTATCCGCCAAATGGCCGCTATCGCCAATTCCACCGAACAGCACGATGACGTGTCTTGTGCTGTCATAAGCCATCGAGTGTCTGCCACGAGCAGACGGAGAGTGCGTGGGGCTCTTCGGCGTATAGGCCGAAGCAGTTGACGAAAACTCAAAGGTATCCCCGTTGCATCCGGAGGCGCTAGCGAAACCCCCGAACAAAACCATCATACTCCGGTTGGCGTCATAAGCCATACCAGCATACGCTCGCGCGGTCGGTATGTTAGTGGCCGACATGGGGCGATTGTTCCAAGCTGTACCATTCCACTCGACAAGATCGTCGCTGTATGTCGATGAGCCCGGAACAAGTCCGCCAAACACTTGGATTTTAGGGCCTGCTGGTCGATTCGGATCGAAAGCTGCCGCACAGTTTGCGCCTGGGAGGCTGCCGGTCTGCGTCTTTTCCGCCGACCAATCTGTACCGTTCCACTCACGCGGCTTCCGAACAGCAAAGCCATCATCGCCTACACCATTGAGCAGTACGGTAACGGCACGAACGCTATCGTAGACCAAGCAATGGCCGTACTGCGCCGC
>CAYMXF010000062.1:0-5684 GCA_964393935.1 uncultured Planctomycetaceae bacterium | reverse complement strand
GGAACGTCGCATTGTCCGTCGCCGTTATGTCCCCACGCCACCACCAGACCGTTATCCAATAGCCCCAAACAGTGATTACCGCCTGCGGCGATCTGCGTGAAATGAGTCTGCCACGCACTTTGAAACGGCACGCTCGTTGACAGCGAGCCCCAGGTTACGACGGTGCCGTCACTCTTGAGGCCGATGCTGTAACCTATGCCGGCTCCAATTGCGAAGAATCCGTTGTTGGGCGCAGGCACATCACATTGACCGAGTGTGTTATCCCCCCACGCTACAACAGAGCCGTCGCTTTTGAGCCCAAGACCGTATTTGCCTCCGGCAGCGATTTTTTTGAAACCTGTGTTCGGTGACGGGATAGTGCATTGACCCAAACTATTGTCTCCCCACGCGACTATCTCCCCCGTTTTACGCAAGGCAAGGCTATGATGTGCCCCTGCTGCGATGGCGACGAAGCCGGAGTTTGGGTAGATGCCGCTGACGCCGGTCACATTACCGTATGAATCACCGGTTCCCCACGCTCCAATCACACCACTTTCCAGCGCGGCCAATATCGACTTAGCGCGAAAACCGAGGCCAACCTGGCTGTCGTAGCCTGTCCAAGCCATGTGACCGGACGTATAAGCGAGGATCGCCTTTATCATATCCCATTCACGGTCCTTCCAATCTGCTGACATATAGACATTGGCGAATATGCCGTGGTCCGCCGCGTAATCACGAAGATCGGCTAGATCACTGGAAAGGTCGTCGTAACGATCCATGACATAAGGATATGTTGGATTACTTGCGACGCGGCCGTTTTGGAGAATGGCTACCGTTACTAATGGCGCCGCATCAGTCACAAACGCCTCATCGCCGCCGTAGCTCGTGCCCGCTAAATTGATCGCGTAAGCCGCCGCGAAGTAATTCGTCGCCTGCGTCAACCCACTCGCGTTTGCGGCGAATATCCCGATCCCGCCGCCGAAGGCGAATTGTAAAACGCCCGCGCCGCCGATCCTCGGACTCGGCGATGTTCCAACGACCACGCCTCTAGCGGTCACGGTCGCCCCGCCATCGTCCGTCACCTCACCGCCGACTGTCGCCGTCGTCGCCGTGATCGACAATGGCTGGGTCGTCGTGACGGTCGGAGCCAGGGCAGCGTCCAATATCGGATCGGTGGGATCCGGCGAGTCAATGCCGCCTGGGAATAGGGGCTCCCCGACGTCCGGCGTCTCGCCGTCCTCCGCGACCGAATAGCCGAAGAAGTCAGCAACCGCCGCATCGGAGGCGATCAGCATGGCCAATTCCTGCGGGTTGCACTGTCCCCGCGCGGGCGTCAGCGACCCCCACGCGAGGAAGATCGCACATGCCATAAGAGAGGCGACGACATTCTTTGAACGTGTGAATGATCCGCGGAGGGTGGACGTGGCCATTTGCGCTTTCTCCCCTTCTCAAGTGCCTGCTCGGCGGAGAGAGAAAGTAGACTCCATCCGCGAGCTTCCGTGGGCTGTTGCCGGCATTGTACCAGAAAGCAGGGGCTGTTTTCGCCTCGAAACGCGTTGTGAGCGGCCGGCAGCCCGTGGTGAAACCCTTGACGGCGCAGACGAGCCGCGTTTGCGCCGTCCAAAAAGCAGCCGAGGGCGGCTGCTCTACACTTTCGACACGGCCTGTTAGGGATGCAAGTTGGGCCTGGTGCTGGTCGGTCGCGTCGTCACTGGGCGCGGACGCCAGGCCGGGGCGGAGGTGGGTGTGCGTGGATTCACGATTCCCGGCTCGCCGGGTCGGGTCGTCCGCCCCGGCCGATCTTCGACCCGTGGCGACCGGGCGGGTCGCGAGGCCATCGGCATCGTCGTGGTCGGTCGGGCCTGACGAGCCGCCGGCCGCGTCGTGGGAGCGGGCCGCGGTAAAACAGGGCGAGTCGTTATGCCAGGGGCTCGCGCCCGGGCGGGTTGGCCGCGCGGGCGACCGGCCGTTTCTTGCTCATTGGGTGGAACGACCGGCGGCTTGGGGCCGCCGACGATGATCGGCCGCGGCGGTGCGGTCTGGCTGGTCTTGACCCGAAGGATGTGTTCAGAGCCGGACTTGAGCTGCATCGGGCCGGAATTCGGGGAGGAGACGTCGGCGACGAAAGCGAGATCGCGGCGAAGGGTCATCTGCACAAGTTCGCCGCGCGTCAGGTCGAACTCGACGCTCCCGCTGCACGCGGCGTGATCGATGCGAAAATCGCGAGGCTTGTTCGCGGCGGGGGCGGAAGTGGTCGTGGGTCGCGACGTCGCCGGAGCCGGCTCTTCCGGCTTGGACTCGGGGATGAGCGACACGTCGCCGGTGATTTCGATCGTGGCGAGGTCCCGGCCTTCCACCGGCCGAACGGAGCGCAAGGTGCAGTGTATTTGCGTGGTGATGGCGCCGAAGGTCTTCATGACCTCTGAATACGTGTGGGTCCACGTGTCGCCGATGCGGACCGGCCCCTTCGGCAGGTACAGCGGCCCCAGGTCGTCGAGCAGCTTGCTAAACGTCTGACTGTTCCAAAGACACTTCTCCGCCGTCTTGGAAAGGCTGCGTCGCCCGGCCTGACCGGAGTTGGTCGTGAGGACGATGTTGACCGCGCCGGGCTTTCCCGTCGCCGGGTCGAGGAAAAAATTGGCCCGCGAGCCGGCGATGCCGCCCAGGTCCATCAGCGACGGGGGCGGATAAGAATCGCGGAGCGAATCATAGGTGATCTTGTCTTTGTGGCCCTGCTCCTGGGCCTCATAGCGTTCGCATCGCCAGGTGATGTACGATCCGCTGGGCTGCGTGGCGCTGGCCGTCGACGGTTGGTGAGCCGTCGAAGGCAGCACTTGCTGCGTGATGGTCTTTCGATCCTTTGCCCACGTCGAATACGCCAACAAGGGCGGCACGCCACCGCTGTCCCGGTATTGATTATCAATAAGGTAAAAGAGGTTCTTCTCCGGCTTAAATTTGAAGCGAATGGTGTATGCCGGGTCGCCGGGGCTGCTCGTATCGGTCGTCGAGGAAGTCTTCATCTCGTCGCTGGGGTGATTCGGCGTCGCGTCAGCCGCAGCCGGTGGAATATCCATGGGTCCGGAGGCTGGAGCGCGATGCACCGGCCCGCCGCAGACCGCCGACAGGGCCACTACCGCGAGCATGGCCAACAATGAAACCCAGTTTCGAGAATGGATCATCGGCCGGCACGCCGTTCGGCTGAACTCATGACGAAGCGCTTTGTCCCAGGGAGTCATTCAGCCGCTGATGCTGTCGATGGTGACTTTGAGATAGTTCTGGCGGTGGCCCTTGTGGAGCTTGTAGCCCTTTCGTCGCCGGAACTTGACGATCTCCAGCTTGGGGCCCCGTTCGCGAGCGACCAAGCTGGCCGTGACCTTCGCGCCCTCGATATACGGCGAACCGATCTTGCTCTTGGCCCCGTCACCGAGCATCAGGACGCGGTCAAACTCGACCTTCTTGGCCGATGCCGGTAGATCGCGCAGCTCGACGTAAAGCGTGTCGGATTTCTGGACGCGGTACTGCTTCCCACCGTCTTCAATGATCGCATACATAAGCTGCCGGTCTCCTGCCCTTCGCGGGTCGATTCCACTTCCTCAAAAAGAGACTAGGCAGTATCGGTGAAACCGGCCTTTCTGGCAAGGGCGTACGTCGGGAAAAGGGCCCTTGGCCGACCGCTTTCCCAAGCCCTAGAATCGTGGATTCTCGCCGGCAACGGAAGGCCGGCGATGGGGCACGGGTTTTCAACCTGTGAAGGCACAATAGACCTGGATCGCTTGCCTTGCTACTGATGATCCCGATTCGCACCGACTCGCCCATCCGACGCGCCCCCCGCGTCAACCAGGCCATCATCGTGGTGAACCTATTGGTCTACATTTTCGCGGATTTGCTGGCGGCGCGGCTGGGCTGGGGCGACGCCGCGGCCCTCAAGCGGCGTCTGGTGATCGACCCCCAGAACCTGGAACTCCACCAGTTCTTCACTTACCAATTCCTCCACGGCGACTTCCTGCACATTGCCGGCAACATGCTCTTTCTTTGGGTCTTCGGAAACGGCGTCAACTCCAAGATGGGCAACGTCGCCTATCTGTTCTTTTACCTGGCGTGCGGCGTCTTTGCCGGCGTCGGCTTTGCTTCGACGAGCGAGGACCCCTGCCTCGGCGCGAGCGGCGCTATCGCCGGCGTGACCACCGCCTTTCTCGTTTTGTTCCCGCGAAGCGCGGTGACCGTCTTCTACTGGTTCTGGCTCTACATCGGTACGCTCCAGGTCCAGGCTCTGATCCTCATCGTCGTGAAGATCATCCTGTGGGACAACATCATCGCTCCGAGCCTTGCTCGCGACGGAGCCTTTGTGCAGGTCGCCTATTCCGCCCACATCGCCGGCTATCTCTTCGGATTCCTCTGGTGCTCGCTCATGCTCTTCCTCCGCGCCCTGCCACGCGATCAGTACGACATCATCGCCCTCGTCAAACGCTATCAACAGCGCCAGCAGTATCGGGCCGCGATGGCCGACCCCAACGCACGGGCGAAAGCGATGTACGGCAAGGTCGCGCGGCCGATCGCATCGCGGTCAGGCGAAGCGGTCGAAACGCCGCTCAGCCCTGAAGAGGCCGAGATCGTCCGAATGCGCGGCGAGATCGCCGACTTCCTGGACCGACACGATTATGCCGCCGCGGCGAAGGCGTATCAGGCGCTCACGGTGCGGGATCCGTCGCAATGCCTGTCGCGCGCTCAGATGCTCGAAATCGCCAACCAGCTCATGACGATGGGCCGTTACCCGCAAGCAGCCTCCGCGTATGAGAAATACCTCGCGGCTTACCCCGGCGACTCGGAAACGGAGGAGGTCAAGCTGGTCCTCGGCATCATTTACGCGAAGTACCTGGAGCAGCCCGAATCGGCGCAGAAGCACCTTCGCGACGCCCTTGTTCGACTCACCAATCCCGAACACATCCGCCAAGCGACCCATTGGCTCGACACGGCCAGCGCCGCCCTCGGCCGCGGGCCCAGCCCGGCGCATTAGGATTGCGCAAGCTATTAAGTCTATCCCCTGAAGCAGACAAAAGAGTCCTCCAAGCAGTTTTTTTTGACGCCTTGAACGTTGCGTTGCAACAGGCTGCTGGAGGCCGTGGCGCCGTTGGGGTCGTGCCGGAGGTCTCGATACGCCGATCACGGGCAGGCGCTTGGTTTTGTCAGCAGTTCAGAGACGAACAGGTTGACGTCCGTGTTGGTGCTCAGGAAGCCGTCGGCGTCCATGTCGGCGCAGACGCAGTCGGGCGTCACAGGCCCGCCGAAATAGTTGACCATGCAATCGACGAACTTTTTGATGTCGAGGCCATTGACCTTGTTGTCGAAGTTCATGTCGCCGCGGCAGCGGCAGTCGGTGATGCAGTCGCAGCAGACGCTGATGCTGCCGTCCGGGTTGACCGTCCGCTCGGTGAGGCACTCATACCCCTCCGGACAGACGCCCAGGCACTCGATGCCGCCGCCGGTCGAGATTCGAATGGTGCCGGTGGTGGAGCCGGACTTGCCGGCCAGAGCGCTGCCGGGCGCGCCGATGAAGTCGATGCGATAGGTGATGTCGAAGAAGCTGTCGACGGCCCAGGTGCCGCCGGGAAGCTGGGTCAGCGTGGTGTGGCCGGGGCTGGGCATGGCGAAGTCGGTGCCCGCCACGATGCGGAGGAGGTCGAAGTCGGGATCACCAATCTGGTTAA
>CAYMXF010000061.1:10480-14448 GCA_964393935.1 uncultured Planctomycetaceae bacterium | reverse complement strand
CGCGGGTCAAAATGAACAAGCTATTCGCGGTCACCAAGAAGGCCTTCCAATCCACTTTCACCGACTTTATCGAGGAGATCGCGCCGGAGTTCGCAGATCGTGTGATCCCGTTCTCATACGAGCAAATTATTGCCGGCGGTCGCTTCCCGAGGGGAAATTACCTGTTCACCGATATGGATCGCGCGACACGCCAGGAAATCGTCCGGTCCGCCCAGTTGTGCCAAGCTCTGGTCGACGATGGCGGTACGTGGCGCGTGATCAACTGGCCGAATCGGGTCCTCAACCGGTACGAGCTCCTGCGCCGCCTGTACGAGAATGGCGCGAACGAATTCAACGTCTATTTATATACCGAAGCCCGGCGTCCCGAGCGTTTTCCGGTGTTCGTTCGCCTGCTGAGTATCCATGGCGGAGAGAGCTCCCCCCTGCTGATCACTCGGGCAGCTTTGCCGGCGCGACCGACCGCCAGGCCTTTGCGGCTGCGTCCAGTACCGAGATCCGGCCGTTGGCGAACATGGCCAGCACCACAGTGGAGCCGTCGCCCATTGATTCCACGCCTAACCGAGGGGGAGGTTGGCCGACCGGCACGTCGGTGGGATGGGTCTGGATCCAGAGTTCGGTCTCCCCCTCGGTGGCCTCCAGGCGCTGGTCGTGGGTATCAGCCATGATGGCGTGCTCGGTGTCGGCCGACGATTTGTCTGTCTTCAGTCGGGCGATGCGGTCCTCGAGGGTCGAGTCCTGGTGGACCCGGACGATGCTGGCCAAGCCGGTCTTGGAATCGACGAGCTTCCAGAACGTGAAGAGCCCCTCCGGAAATTCAATCGTCACGACCATACCGCTCTCGTTCTGTTACGAGGCTGAGATACTGTCACGGCGGATCGCACCGCCCTGTCAAAGGATGATCAGACACCTCGCGGACATGCGTAGGCCGCCACGATTGGCCCATTCTAAATCTTCCGGCGTGACCGTCCATTTCCATAGGCGAACAGCTCCAGAGGTTGGACAGTGCCCGTCTTTGTGTTGCAAGGCCGCGGCGATGAGACGCTCTCCCGCGAACGCTTATGTAGCGCTCGGTTCGGGGCTTGTTCTTGGCGATGGCTGGAGCGTCCGCCCGTTGCACTTCTGCGACATCGCGCGACAGGTAAAGGTTGGCCGCGTTTGGCCCGAAAGCGGAAGCTCGCAGGCTGCTATCAGTCCCGATTTATGAGTTCACGGCCTAGTCTGATCTGCGCTGCGCTTTCAATCGAGCGCGATAGGCGTCGAGCAACGCAAGAAACATTGGCCCAGTTAGAAGGATGGATTATGGGTGTCGCGTGACGCTCATATCAGGGCGATCGCTGCCCCATACCACTCTTCTCCAAAATCCTCACAATTTCAGCGCCGCAACTCGACGCCAGACTCTCTTGCCCAGCCGAGTGAAGTTCGAAAACTACGAGTTACTTCGGGCAAAAAACCTCGAGAAATTCGCAGCCTAAGAATCCGTACCGCTATGCCGTAGTCAGGAGCTTTGGAGAAAACCGGCCGGAGAGAGACGAACCCGGGCTGCGGCGCGGGCGGCTCGGTCCAGAGCTATGGCGCGTGAACCGCGCGGATGCTGGCGTTGTTCGACGGCCCGCGCGGCGACGGAGAAATTACGGCGCGGGCAAGTTGGCGGAGGGAGCAGTCTCGAGCGAACCGTTCTCCGCCGGCGATCAGGGCGAATTTCCTGTTTATCAGGGAAAAATATAGGGATTTTAGTGCGTTTTGGCACCCTTAACGCGACAGCCAACCTCGAGAAAACCGCTGCGTTTCATGGGGATGCGGAACGATCGACACCGTGGAGAGGCGAAAAAGAACAGGGAATTTTTTTGACGGAACAGGGAAATCGAATTCCCTGTTCCCAACAAGAACAGCGAAACGTGACCGGCTTTCCGCACAGCCCCCGGGACGCCGGGCCAGACGCGATAGGCTGAGACGAAGAGCCATCGGTCAAGATTGGTCAGCGCCGCACGCCGGGGTGCCGCCCACCGAAGAACGTTAAGCCGATGGCGGAGGATCAGGATTTCGTGGCCGAGCTTGGCCCGCGACCGGAATAGCGAAACCAGCCTCGCCAACACGGACCGGATGACCGCGACCATCGCCGAGCATCGTTACCCGATTCGCTGCGGTCGGGCGACAAATCGCTCGAATCGAACATTCGACATGCAGGGGGCACAGACGACTAGACAGCAATTGCGCACGACCAATCAGCCGTCACGGTCGTCGTGTACCGTCACGTCCAATCCGCCGGTCGCTTGGCAAGGAATGCAGCGATTCCCTGACGAATCTCGGAAGTGCCGACCCCAAGGATGTGCTTGTCGGTTGCGACGGCAATGGCTCGCTGGTAGGTCATCGTCTCGCACTGCCGTACAAACTGCTTCGACCTCCTGATCGCAACGGCACTGCCGCGGAACAAGTCCTCGATGACACGATCGAGCTCGGCCGTCAGCCGATCCGCCGGGACCGAGCGCGTGATGATGCCGAGCCGCAACGCTTCTGCGGCACCAATTTTACGGCCGGTTAACAGAAGGTCCATCATCGCCTTCTGATTCATCGTGTTCAGCATGGTCGGAACCGCTCCATACGGAGTGATACCATGCTGAACCTCGGGATAGCCGAGCACGGCGCCTTCCTCCGCTATGGCAATGTCGCTCCAGCTCACCAGCATCGTGGCGATCCCCAGCGCATATTTCTCAATGACGCTAATCACCGGATGCGGCGAATAGTAGATGACCTCGTTCATCTTCTGCATGTACGAGTACATCGTACTTATAGAGTCGAGGCTGGCGTTTTGAAGGGCCTTGAGGTCCCCCAGCTCGCGACCGGCACAGAAAACGCCGCCGCGGCCGCGCATCACAATCGCGCGGCAAGTTTCGTCTTCCGCGAGACGCGACAACTCGTCGCATAAACCGATGACCATTGCATTGCTCAGAGCGTTGAGATGCTTGGGATTGTTGAGCCAAATAATGACGAGGCCCCGATCATCGCGTTCCACTTCAATTTCGCCCACGCCAAATCCCTCATTACCGCTTCGAGTCAAAGCAATGATGTCATAACCCCGGCGCTGCTCCATGGTCAATTGTGTCCCCTCTCTGCCTCAGGCAACGTCGTCGGCGAGCTCCGCCTTGTCGGTCGCGCAATGCGGCTGTATAAATGACGCAAGAATAATCGATAACGTGTGAGGGGGGATCGCACGATGCGTAAATTCTCGTTTAAGTCCGCGGCCGTTCTCTGGCTCGGGTTGATCGGCTTTTCAAGCGATGGATTCGCGCAGGGCGGTTCGTACCCGGATCGCGCGATACGATTCGTTGTCCCTTATGGGCCCGGCGGAACGGTCGATCCCACGGCAAGAATCCTCGCGGCCAAGGTTTCGGAAATATTGGGACAACCGGTTGTCGTGGAAAACCGGGCGGGAGCCGCCGGATCGGTCGGAACCGACCTCGTCGTTCGCGCACCGGCCGACGGGTACACTGTTCTTATTCACACCAATATTGTCACGAGCGAGCTGTGGCTCAAGCAGAATCTGCCATACGAATTCATGAAGGACATGACCCCGTTGATGACAATCAACCAGACGCCCTTTGTGTTGCTCGTGCATCCGTCGCTTCCGGTCAAGACCGTCAAGGACCTGGTCGAATACGCGAAATCCAATCCCGGTAAACTTAACTTCGGAGCTTCAGGCGTCGGCTCATCCGGGCATCTCCGAGGCGAACAGTTCAAGTTGGAGACGAGTACGAAGATCGAGTTTGTCCCCTACCTCGATGGCGGCTCGACATTGCGTGGGCTCCTGGCAAACGAGGTCCAGATTGCGTTCGATACTCTGCCCGGATCGATTGGTATGATTCAGGCTGGGTCGCTTCGTCTCCTGGCGGTTGGAACGCCGGATCGCTGGTTTCTGGTGCCTGATGCGCCGACGATGAGGGAAAGTGGCTACCAAGGCTTGGTGAGCCAAT
>CAYMXF010000061.1:0-10470 GCA_964393935.1 uncultured Planctomycetaceae bacterium | reverse complement strand
CATCCGTGGCGGCCTGTTGCAACGCCTTGCCAATGGATCGGCGCCTATGTGCGGTCTAGCACACCGCCAGTAATCGCCGAAAAACTTGCCAAGGCGTTGCAACAGGCCGCCACGGATGCGAACCTAAAAGAGCAATATCGAAAGATCGGTTTCGAGACCATCGCCGATGGGCCGGCGGACAGCCAGATAAGGCTGAAAGACGAAACGGAAATGTGGCGCAAGATTATTCAAACCGCCGGAATAAAAATCGCTCAGTAGGAAAATTCGGCACACGACACCGGCTCTCAAAAAGACGACGCGGACCGGTGGTCGAAGGCCTGTCCGACGACAGGCGTCGAAGCTCGGTCGGTCGTGGACCATATGTTTGACGATCGCATTCACCGAAGAGACGGTCGGGCTTAGGCCACCATGCGATCACCTGCACGTCGATATCAGTCACGGTTCGTGGCTCGTGGTCGCGAATTTCGGAGGGATCAAGATGCTCGGAGGCTACATCAGCGACCTAGCGAAGGGAGACGTATTCAAACCCATCGAATACGTCGTCACCCCGTTCATGTGCAGCGAGTACGCGCACGGAACTGAAGAAACGGGCGAGTATTTTCACTCTTCGTCGAATCCAGCGGGTCGCCAGATACGTCCGCCGACCATGGTTCACGCCGACAAGATGCGTATCCTCGAAGAGAATTGTGATAAGGAAAGACGGATCGCTGGCGTAAAGGGACCTGACGCACGGATTCATTATGAATACCACGCGAAGCATCACAGTCCCGCCTACGCGGGCGAGAAAATTGTCGTGACCGGCCACATCGTCGATAAGTACGTCAAACGTGGCCGCACTTATCTTTGGTACTATCTCGAGGTCCGGACGTCAGATGGGCGGCTCGTCACTACATACAACGACCGCACCGTTCTTCGGTACAAGGCCGAGGGAGGGCGACCATGAGCGGCGGAGTAAACTTCACGGTGGGCCAAGAATTGGCGGGTCCGGTTCGCTGCATCACTCCGCAGCGCATCGAGTGGTACGACAGCGCCCTGCTCTCCGCCTGCGCCAACGAGCTGCGGCGGGTCGGCTCGAATATTCACACCGATGAGGAATACGCGAAGACCCAAGGCTTCGCTGGCGTAAACGCCGACGGGATGATCATGACGAACTGGTGCTCGGAAATGTTGGTCCGAGCGTTCGGCATCCACTATTTGGCGCGTGGCGAACTGCGCACCAAATACATCAAGCCGACCAACCTCGGCGTATCGCTGCATGTAAAGGGGCGAATTAAGGATGTCGCCCGGCAGCCGAGCGGAAATACCGTCTACGTGATTGACGTTTGGTGCGAAGACCAGCATGGCACAAAGCTAGTCGACGGCGACGCCAAGGTTGAGGTTGCGGCTGGCTAGGGGTGCGTCCACATCCTGTCGACGCACGCGGAGCGGTGTGACGACCTACAGTTCCCCGGGAGGGACAACATGGCGATAGCTGACGGCAAGATGAAATTCTTTAAACTGGAAACCGACTCGGACGGCATTACCGTCGTGACGTTCGATCGTCCACCGGTCAACGCGATGTCGTTCGAGGTGTATCCCGAGTTGAAGGTCCTTGCCGATACGATCGAATCGACCGACGAGATGCGGGTCATCGTCTTGACCTCGCCTCGCAATGCGCGGGCTTGGTGTGGTGGCGCGGATGTCAACGATTTTCTGGCGCTAGATTTCGAATCGCGGCTTGCTCGCTACCGGCTCGTCGAAGATTGCCTGCCGCGGTTATACAATATCGAACGACCGGTGATCGCCGCGCTCAATATGCACGCGGTTGGCGTCGGTTTCGTGATGGCCAGCTTTTGCGATATTCGCGTCGCGTCGGAAGAGGCCTTTTTCGCCCTGCCGGAGATCGATCGCGGCGTGATGGCGGGCGGCGGCGGATTCTTTACTCGGCTCAACATGCCGATGGGCAAGGTGCGGGAACTGGTTTACACCGGACGCCGCTTCACCGCCGACGAACTCCGCGGCACCGGCGTCTTCGATTACATCGTGCCCAAGAAAGACGTCATGCCAAAGGCGATGGAGATTGCTCGCATCATCGCCAAGAAGAGCTTGCCAGCGCTCAAATTCAATAAGCGATGCATGAACCTGGCCGAAACGATGTCGTGGCAATCGGCGTATAGCATGACGGTGCCGATTAGCGCCCATCTGACCGCCGGGACAGATTCCAAGGAAGGGGTCCGCGCCTTCCTCGAAAAGCGCGCGCCGAATTATTCCGACAAGTAAGCGCGTGATTGCCACTGGCGTAATTCCACGACGTACGGAGGGCGGTTCGGCTCGCATTCGTCGGCTGTTCCGCCGTCGATCAATGGCTGATGCTCCGCCCCCGTTGTACGATTTCACGATCCATCGGATTGCTGTTCATCAAGAACGCGCTTGCAGCTCCTCGGGCCGATACGCCGTCCGGTTGATCAAGTTCCGGAAAGTCCGTGCATCGTCGAAATCGGAAAAATGTGCCGCGTTGTCGTCTTTCGTGCGCGATTTTATTGTCGCAAATTCGCCATCGGCAGCGATTTGCGATGCCGACGGAGATTGGCTACTGTCAAGAACCGGGGCCTCGCATTGACGATGCGCGTCAAGAGCCCGCAGGATTTAGCGTCTGGCCTGCTGCTGATCGTCATCGGAATCCTTGGCTATGTCCTAATACGGCATCTGCCAACGGGCACTGCATTCCGGATGGGTCCGGCCTATATGCCGACCGTCGTCTCGTGGATGATCGTCGGCGTTGGCGTCGTTCTGGCGGTTCGTTCGCTGTTGGTCAAGGGACTGGGCGTTTCGGCCGCCGATATGCGGCCGTTTTGGCTGGTGCTTGGATCCTTCGCGCTGTTCGGAATGTTGATCGAAGACGGTGGCTTGGCGGCAGCAAGCCTCGTGCTAATCCTGATGGCGGGATTTGCTGATCGCGATCATCGGTGGAGGGAAGCGATTATTTTTGCGACGGCGCTCACGGTGTTTGCCGTGCTCGTCTTCAAAGTGCTTCTCGGGCTCCCAATGGCGGTATGGCCACGATGGATCTGATCGACAATCTCGGACTTGGTCTGAGCGTCGCGCTGACGGCCAACAGCCTATTGTTTTGCGCGATTGGTGCCCTAGTCGGGACGTTGATCGGCGTCCTGCCGGGAATCGGCCCGCTCGCGACGATGGCGATGTTGTTGCCAATCACGTTCACGCTACAACCAACTGCTGCGCTGATTATGTTGGCGGGCATATACTATGGCTCGCAGTATGGCGGCTCGACGACGGCGATCCTGGTCAATATTCCGGGCGAGTCGTCCTCGGTAGTCACGTGTCTGGACGGGCATCAAATGGCGCGGCAAGGTCGAGCGGGCGTCGCGCTCACGGTCGCCGCACTTGGGTCGTTTATTGCTGGCTGCTTTGCCACCGTGCTGATCGCCGTGGCCGCTCCACCACTGTCGTCGGTTGCGCTCCAGTTCGGCGCGGCCGAATATTTTTCGCTAATGGTCCTTGGCCTTGTTGGAGCGGCGGTGCTGGCATTCTCGTCGGTCCTCAAGGCGATCGCGATGGTTCTGATCGGCCTATTGCTGGGGTTGGTTGGCACGGACGTCACCAGCGGAGCGGCGCGCTACACTTTTGGCATACCCCAACTTTTGGATGGAGTGGGATTTGTCGCGGTCGCGATGGGACTCTTCGGCCTGACCGAAGTAATGACGAATTTGGAACGAGGCGTACAAACACGCGACGTCATTGCAAACAAGATTACCGGACTGATGCCAAGCCGGGCGGACCTCAAAGCTGCATTGCCTGCGATCATTCGCGGCACGATGATCGGATCGATCCTCGGCATTCTGCCCGGGGGTGGCGCATTATTGAGCTCGTTTACGGCGTATATCGTGGAGAAGAAGATTTCCAGGGACCCGTCACAATTCGGAAAGGGCGCAATCCAAGGCGTTGCCGCCCCGGAGTCGGCGAACAATGCCGGCGCTCAGACGTCCTTCATCCCCATGCTCACGCTCGGGATTCCTTCCAATGGCGTGATGGCGATGATGATCGGCGCCTTAATGATCCAAGGAATTGCGCCGGGGCCGCAGGTGATGACCAAGCAGCCCGAACTGTTTTGGGGCCTGATCGCCAGCATGTGGATCGGCAACCTAATGCTGCTGATCATCAACCTGCCAATGATCGGTATCTGGGTCAGTCTGTTACGGGTGCCCTATCGCATGCTGTTTCCGGCAATCCTGCTGTTTTGCGCGATAGGGGTTTATTCGGTGAGCAACTCCAGCTTCGATGTGATGATCACGGTCCTTTTTGGAGCGCTGGGATATCTTCTGCTTAGGCTCGGCTTCGAGCCGGCTCCCCTGCTGCTGGCTCTTATTCTCGGACCCATGATGGAGGAGAACCTGCGTCGGGCGATGACATTATCCCGCGGCAGTCTTCTGATCTTCATCGAACGACCGATCAGCGGCGTTCTGTTGATCATCGCCACCGCCCTCCTATTGCTTGTTGTCGTGCCAAGCATTCGGCGCGGACGCCAGCAGGTCTTCCAAGGGTAGGCGGCGTTGTGTCTCCGTCGTTTCTTCGATCGCACGCAGGGGGAAGTCCCCCTGCAACAAGTCGGTTCCCGAGCCAAGGCACTTGAATGAAACTGACGCGACTGCAACGAATTCGGAACCGTGAATGCCTCAGGGAAAAAGCGGAATATCCATGACCCAACTTCATGGGGGAAGCTTTCTTGACGTCTCGGGCATTCTCGAACCTCGCTCGATCGCCGTAATCGGCGCTTCCGACCGGCCTGGAAACTTGGGGGGCGACACGGTTCGCCGACTCGTGAAGTTCAGATTTCCCGGTCCGGTCTGGCCAATCAACCCGGGCGCCGCCACGGTGGCGGGCTTACCGTGCTTTCCAGGCGTATCCCAACTGCCCGGCGTTCCCGAACTGGTCATTCTGGCGATCCCGGCGAACGGACTGATCAGCGCAATCCGGGAATGTGCCGCGGCCGGCGTGCGCTTTGGAATTGCATACGCAGGAGGGCTAGCCGAGGCAGGCGGCGAGGGCGCCGATCTACAGCGTGCGCTCGTCGAGCTCTGTCGCGAACATCGATTCGTGTTGTGCGGCCCCAATTGCGTCGGCGTCATCAACACCGGGATTCCGGCGACATCCACCTTCTCGACCGCGCTTCATGAGGTGGACGAGCTTAGGCCCGGCGTCGTGTCGATGGTCAGCCAGAGCGGCGGAATCGGCACCAACGTCTTTTCCATCATGCAACAGGCGGGTTTCGGTTTTCGTTGTTTGATCAGCAGCGGCAATGAGGCGGTCATAGGCTTTGCGGACTACCTCTACGCCTTGGCGCGCGATCCGGGAACGCAGGTTATTACCGGGTATCTTGAGGGCATTGCGGACGGAACGAAGTTCCTCCGCGCGCTCGATGAGGCCCGCCGCCAGCGCAAGCCGGTGGTGCTGATCAAGGCAGGAACGACCGGTGCCAGCGCCCGCGCCGCGCAGGCTCACACGGGCGCGCTGGTCGGCGAGGACAGGGTTTTTGACGCCATCATCCGAGAGGCGGGGGCGATTCGGGTGTACTCGGTGGAAGAGCTCGTCGATGTCGCCCTGATGCTGGCCGGCGTACGAGACGCCCTGCCGACGGGCCGAGGCGTCGGCATCGTCACCTTTGGCGGCGGTAATGGCGTGCTCGCGGCCGATCAATGCGCCCAAAGTGGTCTGACGACCCCAGCCTTGAGTAATGACTGCATTGCCCGACTGCGGCCGCTTCTCGTGTCCGTGGCCACGGCGGCCAACCCGCTCGACTTGACACCGTCTACGGCCTTCCGCGCGGAGTCCTTAGCGCGATTGCCCGAAGCGCTCGACTTGATTGCCGCCGAGCCGCAAATCCATTCGCTGTTGTTCATCGTCGGCTCACTCGCTTCGAAAGCCGCCGAGATTTCTGATGTCATTTTCGAATTTACGCGCCGCGCATCCAAGCCTGTCGTCGTGAGCTGGCCCTCGCCGCCCAAAGGCGTGATTGACGGGCTCGCCTCGCACGGTATCTACACGTTTCTTGATTTCGCCCGCGGGGTTCGCGCGCTCGATCGGCTGGCTTCCCATGCCCTCGGTGCCTCGCGGCCAGTACGACGAGCGACCAACGGAATCGCTTCGTTTGGCTGGATGGAGTTCATTTCCGGATCTGACCGCCCCCTGGTCATCACGGAAGACCGATGTCATCTGATTTTGCGGGCGGTCGGTCTACCCGTCGCAGCAGGCGAACTGGCGGTCGACGAGGCAGGCGCGATCCACGCGGCCGAATCGATGGGGTTTCCCGTTGCGTTGAAGGGTATCAGTCCGAAAGTCACGCATCGCGCCGCAGCGGGACTTCTAGCGATCGACCTGGGCTCAATCGACGACGTCGTGGCCGCCTTCCGCCGCCTTGTGACACGGTCGGACGAAATTTCCATAAAGCTGGATGGCGTTTACGTTCAAAAAATGCACGTTGGCGGGACGGAGTTGCTTGTCTCCGCCTTCCGCGATCCGGTGTTCGGTACCATGGTTTCCTGTGGAAGTGGGGGGAGCCTTACCGAACTCATCGACGATGTCGTCACCGAGCGCGCCCCGGTTAGCGAAGAGCTCGCTGCCCACATGCTGGACCGGTTGCGGATCCGACGAAAGGCCTCGGACGATGAAGGTCCGCTGCCGTCGGCCGCGGCGGCGCGATTCATCGCCCGCTTCTCCGAGCTTGCCGCTTCGGCGCCATGGAGCCGTTTCATTTTCGAGGTGAATCCGATCAAGTGGACGCGCCATGCCGCGGTCGCGGTCGACGGTTTGCTAGTCGTCGAGGCCGACTGATTTGCCCGGCATCCACCAGACCGGTCGACGATCCGGAGATTGGCGACGCGATCCTTGCTGCTCGGCGCGAGGAATGTACGCGGTAGGCAGCGCCAATCGGATCACGTGCCGTCTTACGGGCGATATTTGTCTGTAGCGGTGGGACACGCGAGTGCAACCTGTGCGCGAGGAGGGGACGGTGGTGAAACCGGCGTTACAGTCTTCGGTGCCAACCAGCTCGGCCGTGTCCACGAAAGTCATGGAGCTGTCGCAAGCAATCGCGAGTTACGTTCCCGATGGGGCGACAGTGTTCATCGGCGGCTTCGGTCAAGGCATTCCATTCGCCGCCGCGCACGAAATCATTCGACAGCGTCGAAGCGGATTGACCCTGTGCCGTTCCGGCGCTGACATCCTGTTTGACCTACTGATCGCTGCAGGTTGCGTGCGCAAGGTTGTATTCGGATATCTCGGGAATCCGGGCATTGGGCTCGCACACGCCTTCCGGCGTGCGGCCGAAACGGGAACGATCGAAGTCGAGGATTGGACCAATTTCACCATGGTGCTGCGCCTGCATGCGGGCGCTCTCGGGGTGCCATTCCTGCCAGCTGCGGTCCTGCTTGCGGGCGATATTCCGCGTAGGTTGCCGGAATTACGCACCATCATCTGCCCATATACCGGAGAGAAGCTTGCGGCGATACCGGCACTCAATCCTGATGTCGCGATCGTGCATGCCCAGCGAGCCGACGCGCACGGAAACGTTCAACTATGGGGTCTCCTGGGCGATACGGTGGAGGGGGCACTCGCGAGCAAACGCATTATCGTGACAGTGGAGGAAATCGTTCCCTCCTCTCTTGTGCGCGCTGATCCGAAGCAGACCGTGATTCCCGGCTTTCGCGTCGCGGCCGTGTGTCCGGTCCGCTGGGGCGCATATCCGTCCTATGTACACTCTTATTACGGGCGCGACGATGCGGCATATTTTGAATACGACCGTATGGCACGTGCCGAGGCATCGCTACGGGCCTATCTCGACGAGTGGATAGTCGGCGTGTCGTCGTGGGAGGGTTACCTGAAAAAGCTCGGAACAGAACGACTCAATCGTCTCAAATCCGCGGCGCAGCCGCCATTTCCTTCGATGGGGACCAAGCATGGCGAGTGATGCTCTGGCAGAGGAAGCGTTGATGGCCGCCGCTGCGGCGCTTGAGATCAGAGACGGCGATGTGTGTTTCGTCGGCATCGGCGTGCCTTCGCTCGCTGCGATGGCGGCGCGCCGCTGCCATGCACCGAATAGTGTCCTCATCTACGAGTCGGGTGCGATCGATACCAATCCGAGCGTGCCGCCGCTATCCACCGGCAGTCCGGTTGTGGTCGAGGATACCGCCATGATCGGCTCGTGCCTCGACGTGTTTGCGTTGTTGCAGGCCGGATGGTTCGATCTCGGATTGTTGTCGGCAGCGCAGGTTGATCGCTATGGCAACCTCAACAGTACGGTGATCGGACCGTATGAAAGGCCAAAGCTGCGCATGGTCGGCAGCGGCGGTGCGCACGATATTGCTTGCCTTGTCCGTGATTTCGTTATCGTTATGCCGCACGATCCGCGGCGCTTCGTCGAACGGGTCGATTTCGTGACAAGCCCAGGGATACGTTCGCCAGCGAATGGTTTGAGCGCCGCGTTGCGGGGCCGGGGCCCAAGATGCATCGTCACCTCGCACGCTCGGTTTTCTTTCGAAGCAGGCGAGATGACGCTCGATGCAGTGTTTGACGGCGTAAGCCCGGCACGAGCGGCAGAAGTGATTCGATGGCCCGTACCAAAGGCGGAGCATATTCGGATATTGCCTCCCTTTCCGAAACATCTGGTCGATATAACGCACGGTCTGGTTGCGAGCCAACCGAAGTACTTGGCCAATGTCCCGGGCGGATAGGACAATTTTTCGGCGCCAATGGAGCTCGGTGGTTCGATATTGCAAGACCGGCATGGGACTTATGGAGATTGCGCTCCCGGTGTTTCCGATAGAGGGGCGAAACGCGACCAATCAGTAGCACGGATGCTGATTCCCAACGGCACGCCAGCTTGATGCGATCGGCCTCAACCGGGCTGTGTTCGTTAAATACAATGATGCGCTGTTTCAGCGTGCGCAATTCGATACTCGAAACCCGATTTTGTCCCCTGTGAGGTACGTATGCACTCGGACGACATGGCGCGACGCCGTACGCGCGCCACCACCAAAAGCGGAACCTTTCTGCAATTAATGGCTGGTAGCTGTTTTGGTCGGATAACGGGTCTCAGCGCTTGATCGGGTCAACGACCCTTATCGGTTTTCCGTCCAAGTAAGCGATTACATTCTCGACGCTCTGACGGTAGAAGTGCCGAAACGTCTCGATGGTGCCGTAGCCGATATGCGGCGTCATCACCACGTTGGGGCAGCTTCGTAACGGATGGTCGGCTGGCAGAGGTTCGCGATCGAACACGTCGAGTGCTGCAAGAAGGCGGCCAGATTGGACGGCCCGAATCAGCGCCGCCTCGTCGATCAGTGGTCCGCGCGAAGTGTTGACCAACACCGCGCCATCCTTCATGCGCGCCATATCGCCGGCGCTGATGACGCCTCGCGTTCGATCCGACAGCACGAGGTGAATGCTCACCACGTCCGAGGTCGAAAGAAGCATTTCCTTGCTGACGTAGGTGGCACCAGCCACAGCCGCCTTTTCCTGCGTCAAATTATGGCTCCATGCGACCACGCGCATTTCCATCGCTTGCGCATATCGCGCGACCCGACTGCCGAGGCGCCCAAGACCGATGATTCCCAGCGTCTTGCCTGCAAGCTCGAATCCTGGAGCTACGCCATCTTGGAAGCGCCCGCTGCGGATGGCGGCGTCGCCGGTAGGAATGCGGCGCACCGCGGCCAGGATGAGCCCCAATGTCAATTCCGCGGTGGCCGCGCCGCTGCCGCCGGCGGTCGTGAAGCACACGGTTACGCCTTGCGCCGTCAATGCGTCGGTATCGATCGTTGCCGCGTGAGCGCCGGTAATTCCGAGCATCTTGACCTTCGATAGACGGCGCACGAGCGATGCGGGAAACGCGGTCCGCTCACGCATCGTCAGCAAGATGTCGAATTCGGCGAGCGACCGGGCCGCATCGTCTTCATCCGCAAATGGACTGCGAAAAAAGATCACTTGCGCGCGCTTCTTGAGCTCGCTCCAATCCGCGGCGTCCTCGGCGATGCGCTGCCAGTCATCCAGTACAGCGACCTTGATTGCTCCCATATTCGTATCCATTTGTCCGCCGATTAATATTGTTGGCGAAGTTTACTCGATCCGTCGAGCGCTTCACTCCTCGCGCCCGGTGCCCCGCGGTGGCGATCTGCTTCTACCTTCACTTAGTTTGTTTCATCGAGGCAGGAATGCTGCTCGGGTCAGCGCGAGCCTATGCCAAGATACCCGATCACAGGCATCTTCTTCTGCTGCGCACGTACGGCACGCGGCCACGCGATAGCCGCACTGCCAAGTAGAAGATGAATGAACTTGCGCCGCCTCATCTGCTTCCCCCTTGTGGCTACCGGATATTAGATTCGAACAATGGCATGGTGAAGGCCGCCGAGGTGGGGAACGCGTCGGACCTGACCCGTCGGCTGGATGGCGCGGCCCAACGGCGTATCCTTGGCCAAAGCG
>CAYMXF010000060.1:0-14498 GCA_964393935.1 uncultured Planctomycetaceae bacterium | reverse complement strand
ACCAGTTCGTATGTGTTTAATTGGTCCGCCGACCGGTCGGTGTTTTGGGACATTCAAAACGTGCCACCGGCGCCGCAGCCGATGACGATCCTGAGTTGGAAGGAGAATTGAGACCAATGGAGCGACAGGTCATTACGTTGGATCGGTTCACGGGCTTTCTGTTGACGTCGATCGCGGGTTTGCTCGCCGTCATCGCCGTGGAGTTATGGGTCGGGCTGGGTGAACCGACGCGGGCCGTGGCGCAGATACCGGACACGGGTTTGCAGCGTCAACTGATTGTCGAGGAAACTCGAAAGACCAATGCCCTGTTGGAGAAGATTCTGGATCATCTCCGGTCGGGCAGCGTGAAGGTGAAGTTGGAAAGCGCCGATAAGGCAGGCGGGAAGAAGGGCGCGACCGGTCAACGCTGATGGCGACGGGTCGTCCCTGGCCGCGGGTGGGTTTTCGTGGAGGTAGAGAGATGTTCAATCGCAAAGCCTATACGTGCATCGAACTGATGATGGTCGTCATCGTGGTGGCGATCGTGGTCGCCTTTTCCTTGAGCGGCGAAGACAACGTCGGCAAGGAGAAGGCCCGGCTGGCTGCGGAGAAGTTCGAAGCAGACGTGGCTTATGCCAGGAGGGCGTCGATCGCGCGGCCCGACAATCCTGTCGTCATCAAGCTGGACCCGGCGAATAATCGCTATTGGCTGGCCTCGGCGTCGAGTCCCGACACGCCGCTCGCCCATCCCTTGTCGGGCGATCCCTATATCGTGAATCTGGGAACGAATGCTTCGGGCGAGCCCCAAGACGTTCAACTGGTGGCCAGCGATTTCGGCGGAGACCAAGTATTGGCCTTCGGTTCGACCGGGTCCACCGACCAACAGACATCGGCGGTCATTCAATTGACCGCCGGTGGCGCGGAGTATGAGGTCCTCGTGGCGCCGGCGGGCGGCCAATCGACCGTGAACAATAAGTTCACGAAGAACCTGGTTGGCGGCGCAGAACCTGTGACCATTGACCCGTTGTAGCTTACGACATCGGGGACCACGGTCTTGGTTAAATTAGAGGTTGGAATCCACCGACGGCCTCCTTGGCGACGTGGATGATTTTCCTGGCTTCGATGTCGGAGATTCCCGTTTGGGGAGGAATGTGCGGTGAGGCGAAGGGGAGGATACGGGCCGATCGGGCTGGACATCGGCGGCTCGTCCGTCAAGCTGCTCCAGCTCGCGGATCGGGACGGTCAGCCTTCGATCCAGGCTGCGGCGCGCATCGATCTGCCCACGGATGCGGCGGATCCGGCCGCGCGCGAACAGTCGTTACGAGACGGAATCGCCCAAGCGCTTTCCTCTCATGACTTTCGGGGCCGAACCGTCACCAGCGCCCTGGGGTGCAACGAATTTCAGATGAAGAGCCTGCGCCTGCCGAAGATGCCGTTGGAAGAGATGGCGTCCGCCGTGGAGTTCGAGGCCCGAGAGCGATTCAATACGGGCGAAGGCGGTCAGTTCCGGTTCATTCCGGCCGGCGAAGTTCGCCACGGCAACGATCTAAAAGAAGAGGTCATCGTCTTCGTGGCGCGGGACGAAGTCGTTCAGCAGCGGATTGACCTGCTGGAGTCCATCGGTCTGTGTCCCGCGGCGATCGACCTGGCGCCTTGCGCGATGGCCCGGAGCTTTATCCGGTTCCTTCGTCGAGCGGAGGATGCGTTGGCGGTCAACGTCTTCGTCGATATCGGTTGGCAGAATACGGCGATCGCGATGACGCGGGGGGCGGATCTGTGCTTCCTCAAGGTACTGGACGTCGGCGGACAGGCGTTCAGCTCGGCGGTGGCGCAGGCGCTGAATCTTCCGTTGTCGGAGGCCGGCGACTTGCGTATAGCGATCATGCGGGAGCATTGCGGGCGTCGGAAAAACGATCGCCCATCCGATTCGACCGAGACGGGTTCCACGGTGCCCGCGGAAATTCTGGCCCGTGCGTCGGACGCCGTCCGGCCCCTGGTCGAACGAATCGGCCGAGACGTTCAACTTTGCCTGAGATACTTCGCCGTCACGTTTCGAGGAAGCCGGCCGGAAAGCCTGACGTTCGTGGGCGGAGAGTCTCACGAGCCGGCGCTGACGGAGATCGTCGGTCCATCGCTCGATGTCCCCTGCATGATCGGTCATCCGCTACGAGGTATGACGGGGTTGCAGGCGATGTCGTCTCAGGACGGCAGGACGCTCGCGCCCTCGTGGGCGGTGGCGTGCGGATTGGCGCTTCGAGGCACGAAATGGGTCGGCGGTTCGCCGGCCTCAAGGGGCCTTCGCCCGACGGCGCCGGCGGCGACCGTTTAGGGCCTCCCGTTCAGGATGAATCATGATCGACTGTGATTTTATTCCCGACGACTACCATCGAGGACGATCGCAGCGGCGCGCGGTCAAGCTTCGGGGCACGCTCGTTTCGGCGATGGTCGTGATCATGGTCCTGTGGGTCGTGGCCAACCGGCATCAGATCTCCAGTGCGAATGCGATGCTGACCGACGTCGCCGCTCAGCGCGAACAGATCGATCAGCATCTTGCCAAACGAGAAGCCATGGAAACGGAACAGAGTCGGCTTCGCGACCATCAACGGCTGTTGGAGGAGTTCGAAGGCCCTGCCAGCCTCGTCGTTGTTATCTGCGACATCAGCCGACGTTTGCCGGAAACGGTCGTCTTAACGAACGTTACGTATCGATCGGCTTCGTTGAATCGGTACGGCAAAGTGACGTCGCCGGAAACGCCTCCGGCGAAGGCGCCGGCGACGATCGGATCGCCGGCCGCCAAGACGGACGCGGACGGAGCGCCGCCGACCACGACGGAGATTCGGATGACGGCGTTTGCCAGCGAAGTCCCGGAGGCCATCCGGTGCGCAGCGGAATTGGAACGATCGCCGCTGGTGGCGCGAGTTCAGATGGAACTCAAGGGCGATGCCGTATGGGCAGGGCGGCGAGGACAGCAGTTCGAATTGATTTGCGAACTGCTGGAGCAAACGGGAGTCCGCCCATGAGCAAGTTGAAGCTCAACCTGATCGCCGTCGGCGTCGTCGTCCTTCTGACCGCGGGTTTTGCGTTCGGCTTCGTCGTTCCGGGGGTGCGCAAGCTTCGAGGGCAGCGCGATCGCGTCGCCGCCGAGGCGGCGCAGGTGCGGGCCGATCAACGGCAGTTGGGAAACGTCAGCGAGCTGTACGAATCGATCGTCGAATTGGACAAGACCATGGGCGACTTCCGCGCGCGGCTGCCGGAGCAGCGAAGCTTCGGGGATTTTCTTAATTCCGTTTCCGATAATCTCAAGCAGGCCCATGTCGAGGGTTTTTCAGTTCATCCGAAGCCGGCGGTCGAGTTGGATGAGTCTCGGTTGCCGCCGCCCTTGGCGATCGCAAAAGGAACGATCCTGCTTCCGGTCCGCATCAGCTTTGACGGCACGCTGGCTCAGGTCGTCGATTTCCAGCGCCGAATGGAGGCGTTGCCGAGGCTTTCACACGTGGAGTCCATGAAGCTCACGAACGACGAGGATCGCCCCGGCGTCGTGCGCGTGGATCTGTTGTTGATCACGTATTGTCGTCCGAACTAGGGCTCCCGCAGGTTCAAGGCAGGTTTCGCGGGAGATGGGCGTCATGATCGAGAAACTTAAACAACAACTCGAACTTGTCAAAGCGCAAATGGCGGCCGACAAGAAAAAAGCCGCGGTCCTCAGCACCCTGGCGGTCATCCTGCTTGTGGTGGTCGGAAGACTCCTTTTCTCATCATCGAGCCCGAACGCCATCATGGCTTCCACCGCTCCCCTCCCTTCACATGCGACGCCCGTTTCGGTGACGCCGCAGGTTCAGGCTACGCCGCAACAGGCGAAACCGGTCCCTGCTCAAGCATCGCCTCCGACGGCTTCATCGCCGACCCCGTCACCAGCCTCCGAGTCGTCCGCTGAAGCGCGGCACGTCTCCGTTGCCAAGATGTCGAGAGAACTTGCGCGGGACATTTTCAACACGAAAGAGTGGAATAAGTTTACACCGACGGTCCTGATCGGGGAAGAAACTTCCAACGGAGATAGGAAGGGCCGAGGGGGTTTCTGGGGCCAACTTCGCCACTCCTGGATCGAATACGGACGCGAGCAGCGTGTTGCCACGCAGGCGTTCAACCACGAACTGGAGCAACTCCTCTTGCAATCCACGATGACCGGCCTAGAGCCCATAGCTTACATTTCCGGACGCTTGGTCAAGCTGGGCGACGATATCAACGGGTTTTCGGTCGTTCGCATCGCCGATCGGCAGGTGACCCTCATTCGTGGGGGCATGACGGCCACTTTAGCGATGAAGTAACCCGCTTAGGGCAGGACGGGGCAGGTCTTTCAATCCCGTTTTCGTGTGCCGGGATCATGGTTCTCGGGCCCTTCGCATCCATCCCATCCCTGCTTCTTGGAACACAACCCCCTGAGTCCGACAACCGATGGAAGAAGGGACTTTCTTAGGCAGGGATTCCACGCCAATGCGCACGGACGTCGCACCAGTCTCTCCGCACCAACAACAGCTCGCCCAGTCGAGTCGCCCGTGGCGACCTGGGGAATACCCGCCTTCGCTCGCGGGCGGGGAGAACCTCGGCCGAAAAAAACGACGGTTGCGCGCCCTGTCATTTCCCGCGGCCATAATGGCGACCACACTATTGACCGCTCAAGGCCAAACCAAGAGTTCGCTGGTTCCGCAGTCACCGGAGAAGGTCGCCTCGGCCGTACATTCGGCGGTGATGGCGTCATCGGATTCCGAAAAAAACTTGGAATCTCCTTCACCGATCGATCCCTCTCCCGAAGGCGCGAATCAGCATGAGCAGATCGTTCGGGTCGGTCTCGACAATCGTGTGACCGTCCACGTTTCGGGACTTCCGCTGGCGGATGCGATGCGGATGCTCTCCGAACCGACGAAGCGGAATATCCTGCTGGCCAGCGGTGTCTCCGGGACGGTGACGGCGAGTCTCTATAACGTCAGCGTGGAAGAAGCGCTCCAGGCGATGCTGGTTTCGAACGGCCTTGGTTATCGCGTCGAGGGCGAGTTTACCTATGTTTATCCACGGGAGGAATTGGACAAGTTTACCCAGTCGCAACGAAAGGTCGGGACCCGCGTATTCAATCTGACTTATCTCAACGCGGCCGCCGCCAAGGGGCTGATCGAGCCCATGCTGAGCGCCATCGGAAAAGTGTCCATGACGCCGGCGGCGAATACGGGGCTGGGCGGCACCGTAGGAATGGGAGATACGAAAGGCGATGCTCCGGCCGGTTCGGATACGTTGATCGTGACGGACTACGACGACAGGCTTGTGGCCATCGAAAAGACGCTCAAGGAACTGGATGCACGGCCTAAGCAGGTCCTGGTCGAGGCGACGATCCTTCGGGCGACGTTGAACGAAGACAACGCGCTGGGCGTCGATTTCACGACGGTCGGGGGCGTCGACTTTTCAACGTTGTCGAGCGTCAGTCCCGCCGCGCAGACCATCGCCACTGGCATCATTCCAAACGCTGACCTGAACAACACCAACTTTACGGTCCGCACGAACTTCAACGACGCCATACCGGCGGGCGGGTTTACGTTCGGGATCTTGAAAGACCAGGTCGGCGTTTTTGTACGGGCGTTGGAGCAGATCACCGACACGGACATCCTGGCGAACCCCAAGCTCATGACGCTCAATAAGCAGGTCGGGCAGGTGATCGTCGGGCGGCGCGACGGCTATCTCACCACGACGATCACGGAGACGACCGCGATTCAGCAGGTTGAGTTCCTGGAGACCGGCACCGTGCTGACCTTTCGCCCGTTCATCGGCGACGACGGAATGGTACGGATGGAGATTCATCCGAAGGATTCGACCGGCGGCCTGACGGATGCGAATCTGCCGTTCGAGCAAACAACCGAGGTGACGACGAACATTCTCGTGAAGGACGGCCGAACGATTTTGATCGGCGGCCTCTTCCGCGAGGTGGCGACCGCGACGCGAGGACAGACGCCGCTGCTCGGGAATATTCCGATCGCCGGGGTCCTCTTCCGCCGGACGCGCGACGCGACGGTGCGGGAAGAGGTCATCATCCTTTTGACCGTGCACGTGATCAAAGGCGACCACGAGAAGGACTACGCGGCCGGCAAGGAATTGAACGAAGATGTGGAACGTATACGCGTCGACGGCCGCAATGGGATTCAATGGTTCGGCCGCGAGCGGCTGAGTCAGGCCCACTATCGTTGGGCGTTGGAGCATCTGGCCCAGGGCGACACGGAGAAGGCCCTTTGGGACGCCGACATGGCGATCCAAACTTACCCCAACAACCTTCATGCGGCCAAGTTGAAGGAGAAGCTGCTCGGGCAGCGCGAGTGGGAGTCCGACGCGTCATCCGTTCGCACGTATCTGCGCGACATCATCGAAAAGGAATCCGGGAAGGAAACGCCGCCTTTTGGCAGACCGGCGCCGCCGTTCGTCATTCCGGAAGGTCTGAACGGCCCGAGCGGACTGGAGGAGGACTCGGAGAAGGACTCAAAGGAAGGCGGCATGACGCGGACCTCAGCGAAGGAAGTTGACCTTGGAGATGGAGCCATTACGGGAGATTTGCCATGAGCGCCTCCCACAAAACCCAATCCATCCGCCGGCGGTCGCGCCGATCCGCATGGCGCCTCCGGTTCATCGCTGCGAGCACGATCGTGGTGTGCGGGTGCGGGCACGGTGAAGGCCGGCTGTTCGACCTGCACATGGCCAACGACCCCAAGGCGCAGGCCAAGGCGCGGTGGGAGTCCGTGCGCGGCAGCGTCAAACTCCAACTTGCGGAAGAGCATTTGAAGGCCGGCCGGATTGAAGCGGCCGAGCGGGCCCTCGAAGAAGCACTAGCCCTATGTCCGAATCAGGCAAAGGCTTATGTCCTGGCGACGCGGCTCCGCCTCGAGCAAGGGCAATTGGCCGAGGCCCGCGAGGCGATCACCGTGGCAGCGACCTTGAACGACAGCGATCCGGAGATTCCATACTTCGCGGGCTTGGTGGCGCAGCGGTACGGCGATCTGGAGTCGGCTAACGACCATTTTACGGCCGCGTCCACGGCGGCCCCGCAGGTCGCGGCCTACGTCCTGGCACGAGTGGAGACGCTGGTGAACCTTGACCGTCCGGTCGACGCCATGGAATTACTGCAATCGCGATTGAACGACTTCGATCAGAACGTATCGATGCGGATGCTCGCCGCGCGGATTTACCGGATCCTCGGTCTTCGCGGACCGGCGGTCGCATATTGCCGCGAGGCGGTCAGGATCGGCGACGAGGCCCCCCATCTGGTAGCGGAACTGGGACTGATGCTCGTGTGGGCCGAGCGCTATCGCGACGCGGTCGCCGTCCTAGCGCCGGTCATCGAGCCCTGTGCGGATAAGACGAAGCCCTCCGAGGGAAAAGACATTGAATCCAACGACCCGCAGTCGCCCAGCGTCGTCAGATCCCTCGCACGGGCTTACATCGAGACGGGAGAAGGCCAGAAGGCGATCGATGTTCTCCGTCGTCTGTTGGCCGCGAATCCGGATGACACGTTGTCCTGGTCCCTCTGCGCTCGAGCCGCGTTGATGTTGGACAACGTGGCGGCGGCGGAAGAAGCGTTGGGGAGAGTGGAGGCCAAGGGCTCAACGACGGCGGAAAATTTGGTGATGTCCGCCTATACGGCCCTACGTCGTGGGGATTTTACCCGCGCCCAGAGCGCGGCTTCCAAGGCCTTGAAATTGGACGGTCGTTTCGCAACGGCGCATTGTCTGGCCGGACAAGCCGCCGAGGCGCTGGGCGAGACGGACGCGGCACTGGCGTCCTATGAAGCGGTGCTTGAGATCGATCCGGAATCCCCGATTGCAAAGCACCGAATCGAAGCTCTCGGCGGTGAGATTGAAGCAACGCCGGTGGAGACGCCGAACGACCCCAATCCGGGTCAGGCCGGCTTGGAAGAAAGGGTCGGCAGCGCGTGTCCGCCGGAGGAGGCGGTTCCATGAAGCTAAACTCAACAAAGCCGTGGTCGCAAATCGACGAAGAGGTCATCGAGCAATCGTCGTTGTCAGAGCCGCGCTCGATGGAGCGTTCATTGTCAGAATCAACTCCGCCGGCGTCGAGCCATCCCGTTTTCGGATTTCTCGATCAGCGCCTGGCTTCCCGTTTCAAAATCTCCTCGATCTGGGCATTGGCGCCATTGGCAATCGGGGTGGTTTGGGCCGTATTAGGCGCCATCGCCGGTGGAAGGGCCTCCGGAATCGCCTGGTATCACGCGATGGGATTGGCGGCGTGCATGACGGCGTCCGCGACGATTGTTATCGGATCGAGAAGAGCGCGGCAAGCGGCGTTGGCCCACCTGCGGCAGACGATGCAATCGGACAAGCCGCGCCGATCACAATCGCTTGCCGCTTCGCCTTTGGGGGCGGAACTGGGGCCGATCTGGCAGGCCGTCGAGGCACACTCCTCGAACGTCGAACGGCGCATCGAAGAACTCATGGAAGGTCGCAAGGGGCAGGCCCTGCAACTTAGCCTTGCGGAGGCCCGCAAGCGGCAGGCGGAGTCGATCATTGCTTCACTCACCGAGCCGGTGTTGGTGACGGATGCGTTCGATCAACTCGTCCTTGCGAACCCCGCCGCCGAGGAACTATTCGGGTTTTCCGGCGAATCCGCGCTTCGCAAACCCATCTCGGACGTTGTGGCCGATGAGAAGCTTGTCAAGACGATTTGCCACGCACGAGAGGCCGACAGCCGCGTGGTGCGACGCCGGGTAGAGCATGAGATCGGAGACCGCCTCTTTTCGGTGGCGTTGTCTCCGGTGTCCGGCGACGGTTCGCCGGAAACGGCGTCGACCGCGCGCCATGGGGTGGTGGCGATTCTGCGGGACATTACGAAGGATCGACAAGCGTCAAAAAACAAGAGCGAGTTCGTCGCCCACGTCGCGCACGAATTGCGGACGCCGTTGGCGTCGATCCGCGCCTACGTCGAACTGCTGGTCGACGGGGAAGCGGCCGACGAGAAGACGCGCAAGGAGTATTACGAGATCATCCAAAGCTCCGCCGAGCGGCTCGGGCGATTGATCGACAACATGCTCAACATCAGCCGCATCGAATCCGGTACGGTCCGCATCAACAAGGAGCCCGTGGCGATCGCGATGATCGTCAAGGAAGCCGCCGACATGCTGCGTCCGCAGGCGGAAGAAAAGGGCGTCACGCTGACGGAGGAATTGACGCCGGTGGTTTATCGCGTCATGGCGGATCGCGACCTGATCCACGAGGCGATCGTGAACCTTCTATCCAACGCGATCAAGTACACGCCGCCGGGCGGGCAGGTGCATCTGCGGATGACGCCGGAGGAACAGACGCGACGAATCCGAATCGAGGTCAGCGACACCGGCGTGGGGATACCGGAGGAAGACATCCCGCGCATGTTTGAGAAGTTTTTCCGCGTCGAAGCAAACAAGAAGATGGCTAAAGGGACGGGGCTGGGCCTGTCGTTGGTCAAACAGATCGTCGAGACGATTCACAACGGCGAAATGACGCTGACCAGCGAAGTCGACAAGGGGAGCACCTTTGGAATCGTGCTGCCGCTGGCCTGAGCGCGGCGCAGGGGATTCGCACTCGATCACAGAGACTGGACGGCCCAACGGCGGTCCTTGAATGGGGGTAAGGTCCGATGCTTAGCCAAAAAATACTTGTTTGCGACGACGAGCCGCACATCGTTCACGTCGTGGCGGCAAAGCTGCGCAACGGCGGCTTTGAGGTGATCACGGCCGGCGACGGCGAGGAAGCCTTCAGCCTGGCCAAGAGCCAGAAGCCCGACTTGGTCATTACGGATTATCAGATGCCGATCTTGTCGGGATTGGAGTTGTGCGCCAAGTTGCGCGGCGATGTCGCGACGCTGCACATCCCGGCGATCATGCTGACGGCGCGGGGGTTCTCGATGAGCGAGTTGGAACTCAGTCATACCAACATTCGCCAGGTGCTCGTGAAGCCCTTCAGCCCGCGCGAAGTGCTCAGCACAGTGCGACAGATACTCGACGCATCGCCATCGGTCGGCAAGGCGGGCACCGCGGCTTGCGAGACAGCCGGCCCCACGGTCGGGGGATCGCTGTCATGACGCAGGTCGCGCACACGTTACCGACGACGGAGGATCAGGGGCGCCTGCCGTCTCCTCCGACGAGTTGGCCGATATCGCGGCAGCGATTTGACGCGCTCGCTTCGACGTGGCGTTCGTGTGACGTATGGCTTTCGCTCTGGACCGTTGACGGCGAAGCGCTTGCCTATGACGAACAACCCAAGCGGCTTTGGACGACGTTTTGGAGTCAGGGCGCGGCCTTTCGGCGTCCGCTCCGCGAGTTCGCACTTTCAACGATTCAAGCGACCGGTCAGACCGATGAAGACGCACTGGCGCGAAACACAGTTCGCGGTCCTTGGCTGCCCAACATCGCACTGATGGCCACACCGATTCTAATCCGTACGCGCATTCTTGGCGTCATGGTCGGCGCCGTTGCGGTTTCGGATGAGCCCAGCGAGGCTTTTTCGAAACTTTGCGATCAATGCAAGTTGGATTCAACGGCGATGCTAGGCATGATCACGCAGGCCGGGCGCGTGGATGAACGCGTGCTCGATCAGTTCAACGGATTATTTTCACGAGCGGTCGATCAGGCCCGTGCCCATGAGGTCGCGGAAGAGGAGATCGGGGTCCTCACCCAGAACCTACAGAACACCTATGAAGAGCTACACCTAATTTATAAAATCAGCGGGCAGATGGGGCTGCCCAAGAAGCCGATTTCCCTACTCGCGCGGGTCAGTCAGGATGTCTTGGAGGTCTCGCGTGCGGGGGCCGTGGCCTTTGTCTTGAGAGAGACCGAGCCTGATGATATCGCATCGGCCGGGGACGGAAACGCCTTAGGCGACCGAATTGTTCAAGTGGGTCAGGGCGCGCCAAACCTCGTCGATCTCGATCGATTGGCGGAGAGCCTTTGCACCGGCGGCGTTTCCACCCCATCACACCTCTTGCACAACAACGCGACGAGACAATCGGAACTGCATTGGGCCCGGCCCTGGTTGAAGCACCTCGTCGCTTTGCCGTTGAAACACGAACACAGTCTGCTGGGCGTGATGTTGGCGATGAACTGCTTGGATGAGGGCGACTTCACGTCGGTGGACGTCCAGCTCCTGCGGGCGGTCGCCGATCGCGTCACGTCGTTCCTGGAGAACCAGCGGCTGTACGACGACTTGGCAAACCTGCTCATGGCCTTGTTGCACGCGTTGATCAACAGCGTGGACGCCAAAGACCCGTATACATACGGCCACTCCGAGCGCGTGGCGCACATCAGTCGGACGCTGGCGCAGTCGGCCCGACTATCGCCGGTCGAGTGCGATCGCGTGTATCTCGCGGGCCTCCTGCACGACGTTGGAAAGATCGGCGTGCCGGACGCGATCCTTTGCAAGCCGGGGAAGCTGACCAAGGAAGAGTTCGACGCGCTCAAGCAACATCCCGAAATCGGCGTGCGGATTCTGTCGCCCGTGAAGCAGATTCGCGACTTGTTGCCGGGCGTGCTCTATCACCACGAGCGGATAGACGGGCGCGGCTACCCGGAGGGCCTGGCGGGTGAAGGAATCCCGCGGCTGGGCCGGATCGTCTGTCTGGCGGACTGCTTCGACGCGATGACGACCGACCGGACGTATCGGACGGCGATGCCGCTTCCGGTCGCCGTTGCCGAGATTCGACGATGTTCCGGCACTCAGTTCGATCCGGAATTGTCGGAATTGTTCCTGCGGCTTGACTTGGAAGAGCTGATGCAGCGCGACCGACCGTTCACCGGGGGGCCGCCGTCGATGGGGCAACTGGGCGCGTTAAGCTGGAGAATTTAAGCCACGATGAGCGCGACACTAACACAGTATGGGAACGTTACCGTCCTGGCGGTCAAGGACGATTTGTCCGGGGAAGAGGTGGACTCTTTCATCGAGCAGACGGGGCGATGCACTCAGGAGGGGCGTCATGCCGTCGTCGTGGACTGCGCGGAACTCGCGGGCGTCGACAGTCGGGGGCTCGAAGCGCTGGTCGACTTGCAGAATACTTGTGAAAGCGAGCTGGGGTCGGTCAAGCTCTGCGGACTCAACTCGACTTGTGCGAAGATTCTGGAGATCACGCGACTGGGACGGCGGTTCGAATGCTTTGACGATCTCGATTCGGCTGTGAAGAGCTTTGGTTGATCGCGTTCACCAGAACGCTCGACGAGGATGCGATGGCGACCTCTCAGACGGTAGATCGCAAGAGCGAGGACGACGCAGCGCCGACCGAAGCGCCACCCGCCGTTTCCGCGCCTCGCACGGCGCCTCCGGCCAAGCACCATGGAACGCGCAAACAAGTCGGCCAAATCCTCCTTGCCAATGGCGTCCTGACGCAGGAGCAAATCGATCAGGCGATCGAGCAGCAAGGCGCGCGCCAGCACCGGCAGTTGCTCGGCGAAATCCTTATCGAACTCGGGCTGGCGTCGGAAGACCAGGTGATCGAGGCGCTGGCGGAAGCGTACAACGTCCCTTATGCGAAACTGACGCCACGACTCGCCGACGCGAAGGTGATCGAGCTGATCCCGCGCGACTTCCTGGAGAAACACGCCATCCTGCCTCTCTTCAAGGTTCATCACACGCTGACGGTCGCCATGAGCGAGCCGTCCAACGTGTTCCTCATTGAGGAGATTGCCCGCATCACGAGCTGCGCCGTCCAGGTCGTGGCTGTCTTGGCGGCGGACATTCAGGCGATCCTGGCACAGTACGTCAAGAGCGCGAACGTCTTCGTCATCGACGACATCATTGAGGATGTGTCCGCCGACACCTTCGAGCTGATCGAATCGAAAGCCGACGACATCACCAACCTCGAGGGCATGGCGCGGGACTCGCCGGTCATCAAGCTGGTGAACTTTCTGATCTATTCCGCGGTCAGGGAAGGAGCGAGCGACATCCACATCGAGCCGGACGACGGCGCGCTGCGGATTCGCAATCGCGTGGACGGAGTGCTTTACGAGAAACTGAATCCGCCGCCGCAGATGATGGCGCCGGTGGTGTCGCGCATCAAGATCATGGCGGGTCTGGATATCGCCGAGCGGCGCATGCCCCAGGACGGCGGCATTCACGTCCTTATGGAAGGACGCCCGATCGACTTGCGAGTCTCGACGCTGCCGAACATGTACGGCGAAAAGGTCGTCATTCGCATCGTCGACAACTCGCAGGCGCTGGTCAGCCTGGAGACGCTGGGCTTCTCCATCGACATGCTCAAGAACTTTCGCCAGCAGCTCGCGCATCCGCACGGGCTCGTGCTGGTGACGGGGCCGACCGGCTCCGGCAAGAGCACGACGCTGTACGCGGCGCTCGCGGAGATCAACTCAGCGGAGCGGAATGTTTGCACGGTGGAGGACCCGATCGAATACAACCTGAAGCGGGTCAATCAGTTTCAGGTGAACGAGAAGATCGGGTTGAAATTCGCCACGGTGCTGCGGGCGCTGCTCCGACAAGACCCGGACGTGATCATGGTCGGCGAGATTCGCGACGACGACACGGCGCGGACGGCCGTCCAGGCGGCGCTGACCGGGCACATGGTCCTTACGACGCTGCACACGAACGATGCCGTGTCCGCCGTGACGCGTTTGCACAACATCGGCGTCGAAAGCTACCTCATTGCGGCGTCGGTCGACGCGGTTCTCGCCCAGCGGCTCGTGCGGAAGAACTGTCCGCACTGCAAAGAGCAATTCGAGCCGACGCCGAACATCCGACACGTCATGCAGAAGGCCGGTCACGAGGTCCAGACGCTGGTGCGGGGGAAGGGTTGCGCGAAATGCCACGGCAGCGGGCATCTGGGCCGAATCGGAATTTATGAACTGTTCATTCCCGATGACGACATTCGTCAGGCGATCTCCGACAACGCGCCTCTTCAGGATATTCGCAAGATTACCCTCCAAAAGCAGATGACGACGCTCTACGCGGACGGGATCGCGAAGGCCAAGGCCGGCATTACCACGATGGAGGAGGTGTTCCGTGTCTGTGCGGGCTGAAACATTGAGCAAGCCGAATGTCGAATGTCGAATGGCGAATAGCGAAAACGATGTTCGACCGCTCGCGCGCCCCACACCGCCACCGACGGCCGCGGGCGAGAGTGTGACGATTGAAGGATTATTGCGGGCGGCAGCGGCACGCGGGGCGAGCGACCTGGTACTCGTCGCCGGCGCGGCTCCGACCATTTTTACAGGCGGTCAGTGGATGCCCTTGGACGAGGAAGGGCTTCGTCCGGAGGCGATATCCAACGCACTTATGGGAATGTTGTCGCCTACACACCGCGAAACATTCGACCGTCATAAGGATATCGACTTCGCCTACGAGCTGCCTGGCGCCGGACGCTATCGCGTGAACCTTCACTCCCAACGCGGCACGCTTGCGGCGGCTTTTCGCGCGATTCCAGCACACGTCCCTTCGTTTGAGTCGCTGAATCTTCCACCGGCGGTGCTGAGCTTCGCCGATTTTCCAAGCGGCCTCGTG
>CAYMXF010000059.1:2871-14856 GCA_964393935.1 uncultured Planctomycetaceae bacterium | reverse complement strand
CCCGCCCTCCCCCGTTCGTCAACGAGCCGAAACCGGCGCCGTCTGATAAACTGCGTTGAAGTCATGGCGTTTTTGACCGGCACTTACCTGGAACTCGTCGCCGAACGCCGGCGCGGCCTCCTCCCGGACCTGATCCGAGCGGTGCTTTCCGTCGCCGCGGTTCCCTACGCCTTCGCCGTCATCCTTCGCAACGCCTACTACGACCTGTTCAAGCGGGCCTCCACGCGGGTCGGCTGCCCGGTCATCTCCATTGGCAACCTCACCGTCGGCGGGACCGGCAAGACGCCGACCGCCGTCGCGATCGTCCAGCGGCTCGTCGATCGCGGCCGCAAGCCGGCCGTGCTCATCCGCGGATACAAAGCGAATCCTTCCCCCAAAGAGGCGAGAGACTCCGATGCCGTTGCCGCGCGCTGGCGCGAGTTGAGCGACGAAGCCCAGGTCCTCAAACGCCGCTGCCCCAAGTCGCCGGTCCTGGTCGACCCGGATCGCGTCGCCGCCGCCGAGCGGGCCATCGAGCAGGGCGCCGACGTATTGATCCTCGACGACGGTTTTCAACATCGACGGCTGGCCCGAGATATGGACATCGTGCTCATCGACGCCACCGCCCCCTTCGGCCACGGCCATTTTTTGCCGCGCGGCCTCCTCCGCGAATCGCCGACCGCCCTCCGCCGCGCCGACCTGATCGTCCTGACTCGGAGCAACGAGGTGGACGGCACGACGAAATCCCTGATCCATCGCACGCTTCGCCGCCTCGCCAAAGACCGTCCGATCATCGAATCCGTCCATGCCGCGAGCGGATTCCTCGATCTCAAAGGCCGGCCCGTCACAAAGGCCGATCCAACGGACATGCAGGCCGTCATCTTCGCGGGCATCGCCAACTTCGAGAGTTTCCGACGGAGCGTCGAGCGGCTCGGCGTCCGGGTGCTCGCGGCCTATCAATACCCGGACCACCATCCTTACAACACGGAAGAGCTGACGGGCTTGGCCAACATCGCCGCCGACCTGGAGGCCAACGTCCTTCTCACGACGGAGAAGGATGCCGTGAAGATCGTGGGCCGCTGGAACGACGACGCCTGCCGACTTCTCTCGCTCGATTTGAGGATCGAGTTTGTGGAGGACGGCGATAAGATACTCGCCGAGGCGATCGACCGGGTACTATCATTGCCTCAGGCGTGATCGAGTAACACGACTATGGCCAAAAAATACGAGCCCGCCGATCTCTCCAAGATCAAGACCTACTCGGTCTCCCGCCGCGCGCACAAGTTCGACGCTCACCAGGTCGCGGGCCTGCCGCCCAAAGGCGCGAGTTTTTCCGATTGGTGGAAATCACTGCCCCCGTATCTCGGCGCGGCCGCGCTCAAGACCCTGGCGGCGGCCATCGTGGAGGCCCGCCGCGCAAACCGCCCCTTCGTCGCCGCGCTCGGCGCGCACGTCGTGAAGGTCGGCTGCTCGCCGATCATTTGCGATCTGATCGAGCGCGGCGTGATCACCGCCGTCGTCATGAACGGGGCAACCGCCATCCACGACGTCGAGACGGCCCTCTTCGGCGAAACGAGCGAAGAAGTCGCCGACACCATCAAGGACGGCAGCTTCGGCATGATCCGAGAAACGCCCGCGTTCTTCGCCGAGGCGCTATCAGAAAAATCATCCGGCCAGACAGGTCTCGGCGCCGCGCTGGGCGCGCATCTGCTTCGCGCCAAACCGCCGCACGCCCAGCTCTGCATCCTGGCCGCGGCACACAGAGCCGGCATCCCCGCCCCCGTGATCGTCGCCATCGGCACCGACACGATCCACGTCCATCAGGCGGTCGCCCAAAGCGACCTGCTCAAACGCAGCGAGGCGGATTTCCGACTAACATGCAGCGTCGTCGCCGACATGGCCCCGGCTAAGAGCGGCCAGCCTTCCGGCGTCTGGTGCAACGTCGGCTCGGCCGTCGTCCTCCCCGAAGTCTTTCTCAAGGCCGTCGCCGTCGCGCGTAACCTCGGCGCAAACCTCGACGACATCACCACGGCGAACCTGGACATGATCCGCCACTACCGCCCCAGCGAAAACGTCGTCGGCCGCCCCGTCAAAAAAGGCCGCGGCCACCACATCACCGGCCACCACGAAATCCTGTTGCCGCTCCTCCGCCAGGCGATTATTGAAATGATCTAGACGATGATGACCTCCACGAAATACCCGAGCGCGAATGGCCGACGCGCCGTCTTTCTCGATCGCGACAATACGCTGATCGATGACCCCGGCTATCTCAAGGACCCGGCGCACGTCAAGCTCTTGGACGGCGCCGCGGAGGCCACCGCCCGCCTGCGCCGTGCGGGCTTCGCCGTCGTCGTCGTTACCAACCAATCCGGTGTCGCAAGAGGGCTGATGGCCGAGAGCGACGTGACCGCCGTTCATACGCGAATGAAGGAGCTGCTCTCCGCCGGCGGGGGTGGCATCGACGGCGTCTATTACTGTCCCTATTTGGACGGCCCCGAAGCGGTCCGGGAGGAATATCGCCGCGACAGCGAATTGCGAAAGCCTCGGCCGGGAATGCTGGAACTCGCCGCCCGCGAATTGGGCCTCGATCTCTCTCGCTCCTGGATGGTCGGTGATTCCTCGCGCGACGTTGAAGCCGGTCGCGCCGCCGGTTGCCGGACGATCTTCATCGGCCCCGGCGGCCAGGCCGCGCGCGCCGACGTCGTCGCTCCGAACTTGACGGTCGCCGCCGAGCGAATCCTTGCCGAGACGAGTCGCGACACGGTGACGCCGCCGACCCCGGCCCGCCAGGAAAATCCAAATCCGGCGACTACGCCAACGGCGACGAATCCGCATGCCGAATCCCCGACGCTCAGCGCCATGCTCGAAGAGCTGCGAATGATCCGTCGCGACCGCCAATACGACGATTTTTCAATCGGCCGACTCGCCGGCGCGATCGCGCAGGCCTTCGCCGTCATCGCCATCGGCTGGGGACTCTATGCATGGGTGGATGCCGGAACCAATCCCGAGGCGCCGACGACCGCGACAATCCGCCTTCTCGCGGGCATCGCCTTTCAAATCATGGCGCTGACGTGGTTCTCCGCCGCAAAGCGGAAATGATGGCGTCGGTGGTGGCGGGCGGGGAGCGCGATTATGGGTTCCCTGCGTTTTGAACGATCGGCGGCTCGACCGGCTCTACCACTTCGCCGTTCTCCTCCAACAGCTCCCGAGCCCGCATGATCGTGCCTTCAAGTTGGCGAACCTCGACGTCCGCCGGGTCCTTGCCGGATTTCAACAGCTTGGCCCTCCCCTCGATCGCCTCCTCCATCTTGATACGGATGGTGGCGTAGATCATATTCTCGGCCTGGGCCCGCTTGGAGGCATCAGACTCGAAGTCTTCCACGGGGGCCGGTGCCTTCGATGGAGGGTCGGTCGCCGAGCCATGCGCGGCGGTTTGCACCACCGGCTGTTGAGCGGGTGCCACGTGGGGCGACTCGGATCGTGCGCCGGACGCCGAGTTTTCCGACTTCACCTTGGCGCCGGACGACCCACCCTCCTGGCAGCCGGCCAAACCCATCACCATCGCGCTGACCGCGATTCGTCGTGCCCAATTCGTCATCTGATTCATCATGCGTATTCTCCAGGCGATCATCTCGGGGATGTTTTGCACGCGAACGCCGTTTAGGGCGAAGCAGCCGGTCTCGAATTGTTCTGGTTTTCTTTCTCGGCCGGCTGTGTCGTCGCCGATTTTCCGACCGTTTTCCAATCCGTTTCTTGGGGCCGCGTGACTTCAACCCGCGTTGCGATGAGTTTTTCCTCGCCGCCCTTTTTCTCGCGGGTTCCGAAGACCACCACCTTGTCTCCTACGCGGATGTCCTCCAGACGCTGAGCGCGGCCGTTGATCCAAATCTCCGCGTCCTCCTTCACCGTTCCTTCCAGGATTCGTTCTTCTCCCTTGTCGTTCTTCCAGAGCATGGAGACGACGCCCGTTTTCAGGTCGATCTGCTTGGCGACCCCCTCCAGGCGGCGCAACTTCGCCGGCTTGTTGCCGCTGTCGGAGCAGCCGGGCAGCAGGGTCCCCGTCAAGAGCAGAAGGCAGGTCGTTGTGATTTTACCGAATCGTCCGTACATAACTTCGTTTCCCACGAGCCCCAGCGCCGCCTTGACGCTTGCTCGGGGGCGAATAATGTAGCCCCGGTCGCCCCTGAAGGCAAACACCCCTTTGGCGCTGCAAGAACCCTCGGAAGCGGTGTGAAAAGAGCCCATCATGCCCGATCCCCTGGAGCCGTCATCCTCCGAAAGCCCGATCGTCCCGCCAGGGGCCCCGGCGCGCCGCCGAGCGTGGCGGCTCTCCCTTCTGCTGGCCTTCGTGATGCTGGGGGCGCTGGCCTGGCTCCTGGCCAGATTGGTTTGGCTACCGATGTTTTTCGGGCTGTTTTTCTTCCTGGTGGCGGGGCTACTCGTCAGCGCCATCACGTTTCGCATCGCGCGCTGCGCACGCCCCCTGACCTCCGGGGCGATCGCCCGAGGAGCCGTCGTCGTCTCGCTCCTGACCGCCGTCGTCACGCTTTTCTGGGAGTACGAGCATTTTTCCGACACCGTCGGCGATCCGCCTCGATTCATCGACGCCCGAAACGCCGCCGTTCTCGCCGGACGAGCCTCGCGCGAGGTACAAGTCCGCGCAAGCGAGGAATTCAAATCCGCCATCCGCTCGCAATACCTCCCCGAGGGCGTCATTCACTCCCGATATCTGCCCTTGGGTGCGATCGTCTACGTGGTTTGGACCGTCCGCGCGGGCGAGATGAAGCTCACCGTCGAAGGCGAGACCGATACCATCTTCTCGTCGCACCGCGGCGTCATTTGGCCGCTTCGAACGCTCGCGGCGACGGCCCTGCTCGCGGCCGGACTTTGGCTCGGCTTCGAATCTCTCCGCTCATCCACCCCGACGACCAACGTCCTCGCCCCCGGCGAAGAAGCCGTTGAAGAGGCATAGGGGAATCGTTGCACCGGGCTTGCCGTTTGGCGGGGGATGAATCCAGCCTTGCGTCCAACCCCCTCGGGGCGGCCCTGTTTCGGAAGCGTCCCGACTTGTCGCGCGGAACCGGCCGGCCTAGAATCTGTCGAAAGTGGCGCGCATTTCGGCGCAGTGCCGCGGGCGTTCTCTCACCTCTCCCACGTCCGCTATCGAAGCTGAAAGTCGACGGTAGAGTTTGCGCGCTCTGTAGCGTCTGCAACAACTTTTTGCTCATTCAGGAGCGGGGCGAGCCGATCAAGGGGACGGAAGCGATCCGACAGGCCGTTCTTGCGCAGGGGCGCGAGGGCCGTCGGGTCAGCTTGAGGTTTGGCGCTCATGCCTCGCCCTAAAGACGTACTCACGACCGGTGAAGTCGCGCGAATTTGCAACGTCGCGCCGCGGACCGTTTCTAAATGGTTCGACACCGGCAAGCTCCGCGGTTATCGCATCCCCGGCAGCAAGGACCGCCGAATCCCCCTTCAACAGCTCGTCCGCTTCATGAAGCTGCACGGCATCCCGCTCAACGGCCTGGAGACCGGCGCAGCGAAAATCCTGATCGCCGAAAGCGACTCAAGCCTCGCGGACCTTTTCTCCAAAGCCCTTTCCGATGAGGCCGGCTACGAAGTCCAAGTCGCCCGCTCCGCCTTCGAATCCGGCGCCGTCGCCGCCGCCTTCAAGCCGCACGTGATGTTCCTGGACGTCGAGATGCCCGGCCTCTCCGGCCGGGAGGCCCTCCGCGCAATCCGTGGCCAGCCGGACCTCGCCGTCACGCGGCTCGTCGCCATCACCGGCGCGCTGCGCGAAGGGGAAGCCGAAACGCTGAAGCAGCAGGGCTTCGATGCCGTTCTCTTCAAGCCGTTCGAAGTTTCGCAGGCCGTCAAGACGATCGAAGAGGCGCTGGCCATCGAAGTTTGACAGGGAATCTTCTCGCCGAACACGAACCTTCGCCGGGGGAAAGTTCGAATGATTCGCAATCCAACACACGGCGCTAATAACGCAATCGAGGCCTTGACCGGCGCGGCCGCCCTCCTGGGCCGCTCGCGTATCGCGTACCTGTCGAGCAAGTTCTATTCCGACCCGCCGCCCGGCCCCGTCGAGACGGCGTCGATCCTCGCGCTCAACCCCAAGCTCTCGGCCGAGCTGATCCGCGTCGCCAACACCGTCCAATACGGCGCCGGCATCCCCGTCCTCAACGTCGAAGCGGCGACGGTGCGAATGGGCGCCGACCGCACGCGCTCGCTGGCCATCGCCTACGAAATCGCCCAGGTCCTCGCGTCCACCCTCGGCGATGCGATCGACGTCGGCGACTTCTGGCGGCGCGGTTTGGTGCGAGGCTGCATCGCACGGGCACTGGCCATGAACGCCGATCGCCGACTGGCGGGCCGGGCATTTCTCGTCGGGCTCTTGCAAGACGTCGGCGAGGCGGTCCTTGCCGCCGCCGAGCCGCAAGAATACGCCTCGCTCCAGGACCACGGCGAAGGCTGCACCCTTCGCAGGGCCATGCTCGAGTGGCGGTCCTTCAACCTCAACCATATTCACACGGGCCTTCGCCTCCTGCGCGAGTGGCAACTTCCGATGGCGATCGTCGAAGCCGTCGGCCGCCATCACACGAACCCGCCGCTATCGCCCGCGATGTCCCCAGCCATGCGCCTCTGGCAGATCGCTTACGTCGCCGGCGCGATCCCGATCGGCCCATCGCAATCGATGGCGACGACGCAGCCGCTGCTCCTGCGGCTCCTCGGCTCGGCCTTCAACATCAAGACCGGCGGCGTCTCGGCCCTGATCGATCAAACGGCCGAAGAATATTGTGACGTCGAGGGCCTCTTCTCGCGGCACTTCACGAAGCCCGTCAGCGTCGTGGACCTCTTGTCCGCGGCCTCGACCCTGGCCATGGACGCCAGCGCACCTCCCGACATCGTCCCCGCGCCGCATCCGATACGTCCCCGTGATCTCGCGGCGGCGCCGGTAGCTGCGACGATTTCATAATCGTGCGAGTGGCACGGTCTCGCGAAGCGAGGCCGTGGCGATTGGGCGACGGAAATTCAAAGCCCGATCTTCTCCAAGATATCCGTCGTCCCCGGCAGCACGCCGTCCATCGCGCGCACCTCCGCGGGCGTCATCCATCGCACCTCGGCGACCTCCTTGGGGTTGGCCGCAAGCGTCCCGCCGCCGATCTTCGCCGACCAGCAGTAAAGCACCAGCCGCCCTTCGTGCTTGGTATGTGTCGTGAGCAGCTCGCCCGGCTCGACATCGATGGCCAACTCCTCCTGCATCTCGCGGACAAGGGCCTCCGCCTGCGACTCCCCCGGCTCGATCCCCCCACCTGGAAAGCACCACGCCAGCGGCACCCGCACCATCGCCGACCGTCGAATCATCAGCACCCTATCACCCTCTCGGAAAATCCCCAACACGCCCAGTACCGGATTCGCCGCCGTTCGCTCGTGAGGATTGCTCATGGGGGGCCATTGTATCGCCGCGTTCGTCTTCTCTCTCCCAAGAGTCGCCGGACAGAGTTGACCCGCTGCCACGGTCGCGCCGCGGTATGATGAGAATCGGTCGTCGAACCGCCCCCTCGGAGATTTCAACAGTGCAACGCCGCATCCGCCTCTTTCTTAGCGTGACCCTCCTGGTCGTCGGAGCCGTGCTGCTTGCCGTCGCGGCGGTGGGCCACTTTTCGTCCCTCGGACAGTATCCCAACCGCGCTGGCGAAGGATTAGATCGGCTTGACCTCGAACTCGCGCAAAAGACGCGAGACCTCTCCTCCCTCTACGCCGAGGCCCAGAAGAGAGCAGGCGGAGCGCTTTCCGCGATGCCGCCTGGGCGAATCCTCTTCGCCTTGCACGACACGACCTGCCGCCGGTTTAGCCGCGGCAAGGGCGCCCGGCATACTTTTTTGACCAACTGGCTGATCCGAAGCGCAGGACTGGTGCTTCATCCGGCTCTGCCGGAGTTCGGGCAGATTGCCGATCCCGATCTACTCCTGAAATACGGCCACTCCGCCCCTTGTGGGCAGGTCTCGTATGTCCTCGTTCAACTCGCTCGCCTCGCCGGCATCCCCGCTCGACACGTCGGCCTGAAAGCGCACGTCGTCATGGAGGCGTGGCATGACGACGAGTGGCACATGTATGACCCTTATTATGAGGTGGTCGCGGTGGCGTCGCACGGCTCGGCGCTCAGCGTGGATCAGCTTGCGAGGCAGCCCGATCGAATCGACGAGGCTTATCAGGGCCGCGAAGACACCGACACGGCCCGCCGGTTCTTCGACCGGTCGGTGATTTCCTATGCGACGCAACCGCCCTACGTCCCCTGGCACTGGAAAGGATCGGTCATGCTGAGGGTGGAACGAGCGGCGGAGTTTTTGAAGTTCGCCATTCCCGTCATCCTCATTCTTCTCGGGGCTTTCCGGCTCAGAAGCCGCCCGGGATCCCATGCGCGGCAAGATCGTTGAAACCGTCGCCGCTTGAATCGACGGATGGATCATTGATCGGGTGCGGAGTGTCCCGTCGGCTCGGACACTTGCGGCAGCGCCTTGACGTGGGCGCGCACCGCGACGCCGTTCACGGTCGCCTCGACCGGCTCCTTCAACACCTTCACGCCCTTCACATCGTGCAATTGCCCCGACGGCGAGATGGCCTTGACGCCGTAGATCGCCCCGCCCGGAAAACACCACGCCAGCGGCACCCGCACCGTCGCCGACCGCCGAATCATCAGCACCCGATCACCCTCTCGGATGATCCCCATCACGCCAAGTACCGGATGCGCCGCCGTTCGATCTTGGGGATTGCTCATGGGGGCACACTGTACCGTGGCACTCCGAGGACGGCTCGCCGCCTCGGGCCGCTAGGTCCAAAAAGTGGGCAGTCCCACCCTGATCGAGCGTCGTATGCCCCCCTGGCAAGTAGGGCCCCGCACCCCTGATGGCTGCATGCCGTGGAAAAGTCCGTAATAATCGCAAAACCCAATAGGGGGCACGGCGCGGTATAATGGCCGGAAGCACTCGCGACGATGGCGCCGGGCACAGTTTTTTGGGAAATCTAGAAGCTCGTTTCCGTTCGAGCTCGCCCCCATTGCTTCTCCGGCCACATGCCGGGTCGGACCAGTGACGGCCGAATGCCCATCGCGCGAGCCGGATACAGGTGACGTTCCCGCATGGGAGGCCCCAACATGGGACGATTTGTTCCGCGACCTGCACAACCCGGCGCGACGACCGCCCGCCTATCTTCACGAACCATCTTGATCCGTCCTCGGCGACGGCGTCCGCCCGCGCTGGCCGGCCTTCTCCTCTTCATGGTAATTCCGTCGCCCGTCCAAGCCCAATGCGGCGGCGAATGGGTGCAGCGATCGCCCGCCGCCGCGCCCTCAGCGCGATACAGCCACGGGATGGCCTATGACAGCGCTCGAGGGGTCACGGTTCTGTTCGGTGGGAGGACGAACACGGGCAACCCGAACGATGAGACATGGGAATGGGATGGTGCGAACTGGTCGCAGAAGTTTCCCGCTGTTAAGCCGCGGGCCCTCGAATACGTTGCGCTGGCCTATGACAGCGGCCGCGGCGTGACGGTGCTTTTCGGCGGTGAATACAATGGCGGATACAGCGCCGAGACGTGGGAATGGGACGGCACTAACTGGACGCAGAGAACGCCTACTTCCCCACCGTCGGGGCGATATTCGCACGCGATGGCCTACGACAGCGTGCGCCGCGTGACCGTGCTCTTCGGTGGAACCGCCGGCAATCGCAATGGCGAGACGTGGGAGTGGGACGGCACGAACTGGTCGCAAAGGATGCCTGCCTCCGCACCATCACCCCGCGATTCGCACGCGATGGCGTACGACGCGGCGCGTGGCGTAACGGTGCTGTTTGGTGGTACGACCGGCGGCAACGAGACCTGGGAATGGGACGGCACGAATTGGTCGCAGAAATCGTCCACGGCCGCCCCCTCGAGCCGATTCGGTCATGGCATGGCTTACGATCTCCTTCGTGGCGTCGCCGTGCTGTTTGGGGGTTTTGCAGGCGCTATTAGCAATGAATCGTGGGAATGGAATGGCGCGAGCTGGGCACAGAGGATCCCAACCGTTTCGCCGTCGGCCAGACAAATTCATGCGATGGCCTTCGACAGCGGCCGGGGCGCGACCGTGCTGTTTGGCGGGTCCGCGGCCGGCTATAACGCGGAGACCTGGGAATGGCGCGGCCCGTTACCTTACATTTCCCAACATCCCTCCGGACAAACGGTGGCTCCGGGACAGCCCGCGACCTTCTCCGTCATCGCCGGCGGCTTTGGTACGATCGCCTACCGCTGGCGTCGAAATGGCGCTTCGCTGGCGGATGGCGGGGCCATCTCGGGCTCGGCCACCGCGATGCTTGCGATCAACCCCGCCGGCGCCGCTGACATCGGGGCCTATGACTGCCAGGTATCCAACGGCTGCGGCGATGTAGTCAGCCATGCCGCCGCGTTGGTCGTCGATCCGTGCCGGGCCGTGGACCCGGCGACGGACTGCGACGGAAACGGGCAGTTGGATTCCTGCGACATCGCCACCAACGCGATGCTCGATGCGAATAACAACAGCGCACTTGATACTTGCGAATCGGCTACACCGGCCGGGGCTTGCGGAGCGTGCGGCGCGGGGGCGGCGACGATGATGCCGCTGGCCCTTCTTGGACTTTGCGCGGCGAACGGGCGGCGACGCGTGAGTCGGCGATGCAAGCGGGCATGGGTATGGGGATTTCTCTTGGCTGTCGTGACGTGTGCCGTCAGCGAAGCGCAGGCCATCAACTACGTCTTTGTCCGCATTGCCGACACCTCCGGCCCCTTCAACCGCTTCAACGCGGACTCCACGGGCGCAGGTGGCCGGCCGGCACTCAACGACGACGGCGTGGTCGCATTCTACGCCGCATTGGATACAGGCGGCGAGGGTGTCTTCGTCGGCGACGGCGGGCCGGTCGCGACCATTGCCGACACCAGCGGTTACTTCATCGGTTTCACTAATGGACAATCCGCCACTTCACCTTCGATCAATTCGGCTGGAACGGTCGCATTCTTCGCCTCTCTAGGCACGGGCGGCACAGGCGTATTTACAGGCACAGGAGGCCCGAGCCATACGATCGCCGTTTCCGGCAACGGGTTCAATGCGTTCGATACCGCCGTTGCCATCAACGACAGCGGCACGGTTGCCTTTATCGCCGACGAACTCGAGGCACCGGGCGTATTCGTGGGAAACGGCGGTCCCACGACGACCATCGCCACCTCGAACGGAGCGTTCGCGGACTTTTGGTCTGTTTCCATCAATGAATCAGGTCTTGTCGGATTTGACGCCTCGTTCGACATTCCGGACTACACCGGCGTGTTCGTAGGCACCGGTGGGCCGACGACGACTATTGCGAATTCGACGGGTCCATTCAATTCCTTCAACGGCGCAGAGGTAAACAACGAGGGGACGGTGGTATTCTGGGCGCTGTTTTTTCATGATGGTGCCCCGGGCTATGGAATCTTCACCGGAGACGGTGGACCGACCACGACCATCGCCGATACCAGCGGCCCCATGAACGTGTTTTTCACCGCAGCCATCAACGACGTAGGCAGGGTCGTGTTCGCGGCGCTGCCACGCGATTCGGGGGTGAGCGGCATCTTCACCGGACCCGACCCCGTGTTGGACAAGGTGATACAAAGAATCGACGCACTAAATGGGTCGAGCGTGGACCAAATCTACCTGAATACGGGGGTGAGCATCAACAGCTATGGACAAATCGCCTTCGTGACTTCGCTTGCCGACGGGCGAGCGGGCATCTTCCGGGCCGACCCGGACTACGACCTGGACGGCATCGCCGATCGGTTTGACAACTGCCAGTTGGCCGCCAACGCCAATCAGACCGACACCGACGGCGATGGGATCGGTGACGTCTGCGACAACTGCCCGGATACGTCGAACGCCGATCAGCTCGACTCGGATTTCAATGGCGTCGGCGATGTCTGCGCGGACCTGCTCCAGGACGGCGGGCAGGATCCCGATTCTTGCGG
>CAYMXF010000059.1:0-2771 GCA_964393935.1 uncultured Planctomycetaceae bacterium | reverse complement strand
TGATTGTGCTTTTCGGTGGCGAGACGAACAGCAACTACGACGGCGAAACGTGGGAGTGGGACGGGGCCAATTGGTCGAAAAAGTCTCCCGCGAACACGCCCTCGGCCCGCGCCGAGCATGCGATGGCGTACGACAGCGCCCGCGGCGTTACGGTCCTCTTCGGGGGCTTCGACAATAACGGCAATGACAATGGCGAGACGTGGGAGTGGGACGGCACAGACTGGACGAACAGGAATCCCATAGCTGCGCCATCGGATCGTTATCTTCACAAGATGGCGTACGACGGCGTTCGGGGCGTGACCGTACTTTTCGGCGGCTATGCCAACGGCTTCAATGGCGAGACATGGGAATGGAACGGCGCGAACTGGTCGCAGAAGTCGCCGGCCGCCTCACCCTCGCCCCGCTTCCAGCACGCCATGGCCTTTGACATCGCCAGAGGGGTGACCGTTCTCTTCGGCGGATCCGATGCCAACGCCAACGGAGAGACTTGGGAGTGGAACGGCACAAACTGGTCACAGCGGGTATCTGCCGTCTTACCCCTGCCCCGCTCCCAGCACGCCATGGCTTTTGACAGCGACCGGGGCGTAACCGTGCTCTTTGGGGGCCTGACGAGCATGGGTTTGAGCGGAGAGACTTGGGAATGGGACGGTGCCAATTGGTTTCAGCGGCTCCCCGCCGCTCCGCCCCCGGGTCGCGCCAGTCACGCTCTTGCTTTCGACAGCGGCCGGAATACGACACTTCTCTTCGGAGGATACCGCATCAACAACCTGAACGAGACCTGGGAATGGCGCGGCCCGTTACCTTACATTTCCCAACATCCGGCCGGACAAACCGTGGCCCCCGGACAGCCCGCGACCTTCTCCGTCGTCGCCGGAGGCTTCGGCACGATCACCTATCGCTGGCGTCTCAACGGGGCGTCGCTCGCGGATGGCGGGGCCATCTCCGGTTCGGCCACCGCGATGCTCGCGATCAACCCCGCCGGCGCCGTTGACATCGGGGCCTATGACTGCCAGGTGTCCAACGGCTGCGCCGATGTGATCAGCCATGCCGCCGCGTTGGTTGTCGATCCGTGCCGGGCCGTGGACCCGGCGACGGACTGCGATGCCAACGGGCAGTTGGACTCGTGCGACATCGCCACCAACGCGATGCTCGATGCGAACAACAACGGCGCGCTTGATACTTGCGAATCGGCTACGCCGGCCGGGGCTTGCGGAGCGTGCGGCGCGGGGGCGGCGACGATGATGCCAATGGTGCTGCTGGTCCTCGCCGGAACGTTAGGGCGGCGAGGACAAGGTTTGAAGAGGCAACGGTCAATTTCTCATGGCTTACGAAGCGCCGGCGGCGGAATCGCGTCGCTCACGCTGATCGTTTCTCTTGCAAACGTTACGCAGGTCGAGGCCCAATGCGGTGGCGAATGGGTGCAGCGATCGCCCGCCGCTGCGCCCTCGCCGCGTAACGGTCATGCCCTGGCCTACGACAGCGCCCGGGGCGTCACCGTTCTTTTCGGCGGTTTCGCTAACGGGAGCTCTATCGGCGAAACGTGGGAGTGGGACGGCACGAACTGGTTGCAGAGGTCCCCGGCGGTCACGCCGTCGGACCGCTGCTGCTTTGCATTGGCGTACGACAGCGCTCGGCATGCGACCGTGCTCTTCGGCGGAGTCGACAACAACAACTTGGACCCCGGCGATACCTGGGAATGGGATGGCGCTAACTGGACCCAAAGACTTCCCGCGGCGTCGCCGTCGCCCCGCGATTCTTGCGGCATGGCGTTTGACACCGCCCGGGGCGTCGTCGTGCTCTTCGGCGGCTCCACGAGCACAGGGGGCAGCAACGAAACGTGGACGTGGGATGGAACGAATTGGGCGCAGAGCTTCCCCGTCACCGCGCCCTCCGCGCGGCAAGAGCCCGCGATGGCGTACGACGTCACCCGCGGCGTGACCGTGCTGTTCGGTGGCGAAGTGCTGGCCGGCGTCATTGGTGAGACCTGGGAATGGGACGGCACGAACTGGTCGATGCGGTCCCCCGCCGCTTCGCCGTCGGCGCGCCGCGCTCACACGGTGGCCTATGACATTGCCCGCGGCGTGACGGTTCTCTTCGGTGGACTTCCCATGAGCGGCTTTAACAACGAAACGTGGGAGTGGGATGGCGCGAATTGGTCGCAAAGAATCCCCGCGGCCTCGCCCTCGCCCCGCAGGTCGTACGCCTTGGCCTACGACAGCGCTCGAAACGTAACCGTCCTCTTTGGAGGTTCGGATTCTAATGGCGTCAATAACCAGACCTGGGAATGGACTGGGCCGCACCCCTTCATCACCCAGCATCCCGCGGCTCAAAATGTGGGCGATGCCCAGCCCGTAGCGTTCACGATCGTTGCCGGCGGTCCCGGGCCGCTGGCCTACCACTGGCGAAGGAATGGGGCTTTGCTGGCCGACGACGGTGCTGTTCTCGGCTCGGCCACCCCCAGCCTCGTGATTAACCCGGCGGCCGTATCGGACAATGGGGCTTACGACTGTGTGGTCTCCAACGCCTGCGGTGAAGTAGTCAGCCACGCGGTGGCGCTCAACGTTGCCGGCGCGGCCTGTGGCACGTGCGGAGCCGGGGCTTCAACAATGATGCCGCTGGCGTTGTTCACGATTGGCGCCATGCGGCGGCAGACACGGAAGGCGCGCAGACACGAACTCATCTCAGAATGCGAGGGGGTTCGGGGGGTTCGGGGGGTTGGGGGTTCAAGGGGGCGCATGGCCGTTGTAGTGGGGGCGCTGCTTGCATCATTC
>CAYMXF010000058.1:9817-14912 GCA_964393935.1 uncultured Planctomycetaceae bacterium | reverse complement strand
GGCGAGTTTGTGAAGGATATCACGAACCGTGGGGTGATGCCACGGCAAAACCCTCTCCAGCCCATCTCCGGTCGCGTCCTTTGGGAAATAGCCCATGGTGTGTAATATTACCGTGATGATCAAATACCCCTCCTCCAGAACCCTTTTCTTAACCTATGCGGTCGTCTGGGTTTCTTGGACCCTGCAACTGTCAGGCTGTAAAGAAGAAGAAAAAAAATCCCCGCCTTTGCCATCGTCGCCATCGGCCGGCTCTGCGACCCCGGAAAGCGAAAAGCCCCTCGCACGGAACGACGGTGCCGCGGTCCCGTCCACGCCCGCGCCCTCACCGATGGCCCTATCCCCTTCAACGGACGGGGACACTGCGACTGAATCCCCAACTGCCTCCATCCGGAAGCCCCCATCGATGGAGTCCGCTCCTGGGGAATTCCCTCCCCGGGTGAAGCTCGTTGGCATTGCCGACCCGGCCGTCAAAGATGTCGAAACCGCTTATGCCGCTGCTCGCGAGTCGCCCAACGACGCCAAAAAGGTCGGCGAATTGGGGATTATCTATTACTCCTGCGTGCAGGAGCCGATGGCGGCCTCGGAATGTTTCGTTCGCGCCGCTCGCTTGGACCCCAAAGCACTCGCTTGGCCGTATTATCTAGGCTTGGCTGATCAGGCTCTTTACGATGATGAAAAGGCGGTCGCGGCCTTCGAGGCAGCCCTTTCTATCGATCCCACTTACGCCCCGGTCATGGTCTCATTGGCCGGGGCGATCCATGAAAAAGACCCCACCCGGTCAGCGGCGCTTTATCGCCAAGCCATCGAATTCAACCCCGGCGAGGCCCGGGCTTACGTCGGATTGGCGCAACGCGCGAAAGAGGCCAACAAATTGACCGAGGCGATTCGTTTCTTTCGGCAGGCGTTGGAGATCGCTCCGGATTACGGGCAGGCCCATGCCGCCCTTGCGGAGCTATTGGCATCCGCGGGCAAGACCGCCGAGGCGGAGAAACATCGACGGGAAGCCAAGGCGGGACAAGAGCCTCCCCTGGTGGGCGATCCACTCTTGGTGCAACTGCTCGGCCGAAGCCGCAATTCGGAGTATCTCGTCAATCTGGCCCACCGATTGGTATTTGCCAATGACTTCGAGTCCGCGCTTCGCCTGCTGCGCCGGGCCCTCGAGGAATCACCGAAAAATCGAAACGCGGAGGAACAGATCGGCGTCGTGCTCGCCATGGCGGGGCGTCATCCGGAAGCGGCCGACCATTTCAAGGCGATGCTGAAGAGCGATCGCTCGAACACGATCGCTCAAAGCCATCTCGCCCAGGTGCTCGTCGACATGGGCAAGTTCGATGAAGCAGTGAAGATGTACCAGAACGTACTCTCTTTTCGCCCCGACGAGCCATTCGCCTTGGAGCAGATCGGATGGTTGCAACTGGTTCTTGGACGGCCCGCGGATGCACAAGGCGTGCTGGAGAAGCTGGCCGGCCTTCAACCCAACGATGCGTCCAGCCAGTTCCATCTTGTGGTGACGCTGGTCTGCATGAAAGATTACCAGCAGGCCGTTTCAGGGTACCGTTTCGCGCAGGGATTGATGCCCGACGCGAGCGAGGGTTGCCCGCGGTTCGTTCTTCGGCTCCTGACCTTGATGGCGCTTCAGAAAAAACTCCCATCGCAAGGGCAGGAGGCCTCGCGCCTGACGTTGGACGCCCTTTCCCAACTTGCGGAGCGCTTCCAGGCGGCGAAGATGGACCGCGAGGCCAAGGCGTTGAAAGACCCGGTCTCCGCCATGACGGACGCGACGCTCGATTGGGCCGGTCGAGGGGAGTATCGCCGTGCGCTTTCCGCCTTGGAGAGCGTCATGCCGCTGGATCAAGGCGGGAAATTCGCCGCGGCGATGGGCGGCGTGCTGGTCATGCGGCAGCGATACGCGGAGGCGGAGCCCTGGTTTCGCACGGCCCTCAAAGCGGATCCGGCGTCCGTTGCGGCGAAATCGAACTTGGGAGGCGTGCTCACCCATCTTGGCAAACTGCAAGAAGCAGAAACGCTTCTTCGAGAAGTCGTTCGCGATCATCCCGACCATGCCGCGGCCATGCAGCAACTTGGAATCCTGCTCAATCGGAGTGGAAAGACCGGGGAGGCGTTGGCGATCTGGCAACGCGCGGTCGCGCTCCAACCCAACGATGCGACGTTGCGAATCACGCTCGGAAATCTACTGGGGCGACAGGGAAAATATCAGGAGGCGATCGAGCAGCTCAAAAAGGCCTTGGACATCGAACCGGAGAATGCGGCCGTTCACTACCAACTCGGCGTCTCGCTCGCCGCGATGGGAGACGCGAAGGGGGCGCTGAGCCATTGGCAACGGGCGATGGAGGTGCAACCGGGTCACGTCGAGGCCACGTCCGCCCTGGCCGGTGTGGCCACCATGAGGGGCGACTACGCGGCGGCGGAAAAACTCCTTCGCGACGGCCTTCGGCTGGCGCCCGGCTCGGCGACCTTCGCCAATGGCTTGGCTTGGATACTCGCCACTTGTCCGGATGCCGGACGGCGCGATGGAGCGGCGGCCGTACGTTGGGCGAAGAATGCCTGCGATTTGTCGAGGAACGCTCCTCACAAGTACCTGGATACGCTCGCAGCGGCCTATGCCGAGGCCGGCCAGTTTGAGAAGGCCGTGGAGACGGCCGATCTGGCCGTCAAGGTGGCGGAGAAGGCGGGCGATAAGGAAGCGGCGAACACCTACTCCGGTCGAATGGAACTTTTCAAGGCGCATCAGCCTTATCGAGATCAGAAGAAAAACGGATAGGGTGGATCGCGTTCTTTGCGCCCAAAAAGATCAGGGCCTTCCAGCATAAACTGAAAGGCCCTGGATAGATGCTTGCTTGTCCTGGATTTCTGAACTAGCGTCGGCGTCGAGCGAGGGCCAGTACGCCGATCATTAGCAGGGCCATCGTGGCGGGCTCAGGGGTTCGAATCTTGACGACCAAACTACCGGATTCAGGCGACGTGCTCGTCGCTGAGAAGCCACTCGCAAATGCCGAATTGAACCCACCCACGGCGACGTAATAAGTGCCAGCGGCCAAAGAAGCGGGTCCTGCCGTGCCGCCTGCAGGAACCTGCGCAGGAGGCGTGCTGACCCATATGCGACTTTGCGGGAACGTCGGGAAGTTGATGTCGTCGTTGGTGACGAGAAGGGTGCCACCGGAGTCAAAGAGGGCGATCTCGGTGTCATTCGGCGTGGCGCCGCCAGTTAATAGCGAGTCGAGAGTATCTCCGATGAGCCAGGTGGCGCCCGAAATCGCGCCAGTGGTCGTGAATTTATACCAATTGATCCCTCCCACAGCGAGAAGATCTTTTCGGTACAAGTAGCCATTAGTCGGTGCGATCGAGCCAAGGTCGGTTGAAGGCGGCGGCGGCGGCGGCGGAGTAGAGGTATTGCACGCCGGATCGGTGACCGTGCCGGGGGCACCCGTGTCGTTCACGATCAAGGACCAGTGCCGAAGAATTCCTATATCTGCCCCAAGATCATCGCGGAGCCAAAGCCTCCAGGTCCCGTTGGCGCTGATGCCGTTATAACGGTCGAAGTTACCGGCGGTCGCGTTCGGCGATGGGGCGGTCATGGTCAAAGCGATGATTTCCGGCTGAAAGCGACCGGTGAACGGCGCGGCGCCGGCGGTGATCGCCGTGGCGGCCTGCTGATCGAAGTAGGTGCCGGTTAGGGAGTTGCCGTAGTTGTCGCCGGAGCCGCCGTTGTCGCTGCTGAGGTGCTGAACGACGCCATTGGGCCCCTCCAACACGAAGTCCAAGTCCGCGTCAAAGGTATGGGTGATGGCCACGCAGACGTTGACGTCCGTAATGCTGGCGGGGCCACCGGCAACGACGATCGCACTGTTCACTGCTACGCCCGGACTGTCCGGAATAGCCAGGTCCGTTGGATTGTTATAAACAGACTGCCCGTAGGCTCCGGTCGCCACCAAGGCGACAATTGCAATAGCCGTCAAGAACTTCTTCATCGCAAGCTCCTCCGTAAACGAACTCCCTCTCGAATTCTGAGTCAATCGAACTTCAAACCACCACTCGGGCCGCCACCGCGACCCGGCAGGGTCCCACGATTGTGGGCCTGCAACACGCAACAACAGGATAAAAGGCTGGGCTTCTTTTACTCTGGGCTAAATGGCTCGCACAGAGACTTTTCCCGACCTTCCTCCGAACTCGGTGCCATCCTAACAGAATGCCCAGGTCCGAGTCAATAGGCATCCCCGTGTCTTTTGCCACGATTATTAGTGAAAAGAACCACGGGCTTCTCGTTTGGCAGGCTCTAAAATCGTCCATGGCTAAACGCCGTCGGGGAGACCGGGATTTGCGACCGTCAGAGAAGGTTTGAACCCTTGAACCCATTGATTTGCTCGATCGCTGCTGGGATAAATAACCCCATGGTTTCCCCTAGGTTTATGGCAATCGTAATAGCCGCATTTTGCGGCGTTTTCCAGTTAAGCGGTTGTAGGCGACATAATCCGGGCGAATCGCTTACGACGACCGGTCCGACAGGGGTTTCAACCCCCCCCTCACCTTCAACGCATCCAGGGGAGATGTCCGAGTCACCAACCTCAGAAGGGCGGAAAACCGCCCCATCGGACGCGATATCGGATGTCGGAGGTGCGATGTCGGATGTCGGAGGTAAGGAAGAGGAGCCGTCGTCTTCACATCCCACATCCCACATCCCACATCCCACGAGGGGGCAGACCCCGACATCGTCATCCTCTCTGGCTGACCTGCCCTTCGAGGTGCCTCGTTTGGAGCTGGTGGGTCTGCCCCCTCGCGTAAAACAGGTGCTTGTCAAAGCTGAACAAGCGGTCCGAATGAGCCCGACGGATCCGTCCAAGGCCGGCGAGTTGGGGATGTACTATTTCAATGCCGCCGTTCCTCTGGCTGCGGCGAGTTGCTTCAAATACGCGGCGGGACTCGAGCCGAAAACCGTGCGTTGGCGCTATTACCTCGGTCTGGCCCAAAAATCCGCCTACAACGCCGCTGAAGCGACGGCTTCTTTCGAGGCCGCACGAGCATTGGATCCTAATTATGCTCCGATTCTTGTCGAAATCGGCGAGCAGCGGATCAAGAC
>CAYMXF010000058.1:5034-9717 GCA_964393935.1 uncultured Planctomycetaceae bacterium | reverse complement strand
CTCTCCGTGGGAAGGGCTCCACCGGTGTCGCAAGACCCACTCCTGCTCGATCTGTTGAGCCGTTCCACCGGAGGCCTCCAGCTTCTTCATCTGGCGAGAGCATTGACGGGCGCGGGCCAAATCGAGCAGGCCATCGAGACGCTCCAGACGGCGGTGGAAAAGGACGAAAGGGATTTGACGGCGCGGGGGGCGCTCGGACTTCTTTTCGATATGACCGGCCAGAACCAGGAAGCCGTTCAGCAATTCCGCATGATTCTGACCCAGAAGCCGAACGACTTCACCGCCCTCCTCAACCTGGCGAATGCGCTGACCAACGCCGACGAGAGCGAAGAGGCGGAGAAATACTATGAGGAGGTCTTGAGCAGCGAGCCCAACAACAGCCGCGCCGTGTCGCTTTATGCCTGGCACCTGTTGCGCCGGGGCCGGTCGGTGGAGGCCGGCAAGTACTTCGAACGGCTGGTCCAACTCAAACCGGAGGACCCGGAGAGCCACTTCTCGTTTGCCGTTGGGTTGGTTTGCCTTCAACGCCAGGAAACGGCGGTTGACCAGTATCGCCGCGCGGTGATGTTGAAGTCATCCGCCGGCGACCTGTTCCCCCGCTTCTTGTCGAAGGCGCTCGGCGCCATGATGCAACAGCAAGCGGTGCGAAGCGATCCCGCCGCCACGACGGCCGTTCCGAAGCTTCTGATCGAGTTTGCCAATGCGCTTGACCTCAAACAGATGCCGGCCGAAGCCACGGCGGCGCGGGCCTATCGAGATGTTCTGCTCAATCAGGCCATCGCCGCCGCTCGGATCGGTAAACACGCGGACGCCCTGGGATTTGTGCGGTTGACACTGGCGGACGAAGGAAAAAAGGGCGACGCCGAGGTGATCCAACAACTAAAGAAGGCCGTCACGGTGAAGCCCAAGGACGTCGCCGTTCAGCATCTGCTGGCCATTGTGTTCCTGGACATCGACGACCCGACCGGGGCCAAAAACGAATGGCGGAAACTCGTCTCCAAGGAACCGAAATACGTCTTGGCCTACATTGGGTGGGCGCTGGAGATGTTGCGCGAGAAAGATTTCGTCGAGGCCCGACGCATCCTCGAGGATGGGCTTAAGCGTGTACCGGAGTCGCCGTGGCTGGCCAACGCACTGGCGTGGGTTCTGGCGACGGCGCCGGACGTCTCGCAACGAAAAGGCCCTGAGGCCGTGCAATGGGCGATCAAGGCCTGTGCCGCGACGGGTCATAAGAATCCCGTTTTGCTCGACACCTTGGCCGCGGCCCACGCTGCGGCGGGAAACTTCACGGAGGCCGAGAAAATCGAGCTCGATGCGATCAAGCTGGCCAACAACATCGGCCAGACGTCTTTCATTTCCGTTTATCGAAAACGCTTGATCCTCTACGAGAAAAAGCAGCCCTATGTGCAAACGTGGGAAACTAAAGACTAAGTAAAGCCGCGGAATCCTAAGGGTCGAATCATTCTTGTCGAAACGAACGATTACAACCATAACCCTGGCGGTCGGGCTCTTAATTCTCCTTGAAGCTTGTCGAGATCGGGGCAGCCGTCCGTCCATTCCTTCGACTCAAACCGCATTGAGCAGCACTTCTAACGCTGCGACGCGTCCAGGCGCCGACGCCGCCGTCGAAAAAGGTGTCGGGGATCAGGGGTCGGGGCCTCAAGCCTCACAGCGTCAGCCCTTGACCGCATCCGTCAAGGGCCTCAAGCCTCAAGCCTCCCCGGTCCTCGCGGAATTGCCCTTTGAGCTGCCCGAATTCGATACGGTCGGCCTTTCCTCTCGCGTACTGGATGTGATCTCGGCGGCGACTGACGAACTCCGGGCCGCCCCGACGGATCCCGCGAAGGCCGGCGAGCTAGGAATGATCTTTTACAACGCTGCTTGTCCACTCGTAGCGGTGAAGTGCTTCGAATACGTAGCGACACTCGAACCCAAGTCGGTCCGATGGCGGTATTACCTCGGGTGGTGCCATGACGATCTCTACAACACCGCCGAGGCGGTCGCCACCTTTGAATCCGCGCGGGCGCTCGATCCCAACTATGCGCCGATCCTGGTGAAATTGGCGAGGCTCCGTCAGAAGACGGACGTCACCGCTGCCAGAGAACTCTATGAAAAGGCGTTAATGCTCAGTCCCCGTAACCCACAAGCCCATTTTGGGATGGGGGAGTGCGCCCGCGTGCGAGGCGACCCCGCGGCGGCGATTTCGCACTACGAAAAGGCCATCGAGCTGGCCCCCCAATATGACGAGGCGCATCAAGCCTTGGCGACGTGTCTGGAAGCGGTCGGGAAACCGTCGGAAGCGGCCGTCCATCGCTCCTGGCCCAAGAAAGGCCTCGAAGGCATTTCCCAAGGGGTGTCCGACGATCCGCTCCTCGTCGGCCTCCTGAGCCGGGCGATCGCCGGAAGCCAACTCGTCAACTTGGGCGAAGCATTGGCCGAATCCGGACAGGTGGGCAAGGCCATCGCGGCGCTGCAGGCCGCGATCGAGAAGGATGACTCCGACTTGACGGCACGGGAGGAGTTGGGAATTTTGCTTGATCGGACGGGGCATTCAAAGGAGGCCGTACGGGAATTTCGAACGATTCTCAACCGACGCCCCTCCGACTTCGACACGGCGCTCAACCTGGCGTGGGCGCTAATGAATACCGGGGCGTACGCCGAGGCGTACCTGCTCGGCCGCGACGTGCTCGGCAGCGAACCGAATAACGCCCGCGCCACGGGCATCTGTGGTTGGGCCCTGCTTCGCGGCGGACGGCCGCGGGATTCGTTGAAGCATTTGGACCGCCTGGTGGAGCTGGCCCCGAACGATCCCGAGAGCCACATCGCCCTGGCTTCCGCGCTGGTGTGCCTCCTTCGCTTCGAGCCGGCGATCGAACACTACCGGCGCGCCGGGTCCCAACGGCCGGCGGGAACGGATCTGATCCATCATTTTGTCTCGCGCCTCCTGCGGGTGATGATGGAACAGCATCGGGCCGTGGCCAAGGACCGTAACGCCAAAGCGACGCGGCCGAAGTGCTTTGAACCCCTCGCCGCCGCGTTCGAGTCCCAGGAGATGATTCCAGAGGCCAAGGCCGCCCGCGCTTACAACGACGCGCTCTTGGAGCAGGTCCTTCAGTCCGCGCGGCGCGGCGCGCACGAGGATGGAATTGAATTCGTTCGTGTGGCGTTGGAAGAGCAAGGCAAACGCGCCGATGCGGAAATCGTGGTGCGGCTCAAGAAGCACGTTGAATCCCATCCGAAGGATTTCGATGTTCAGCATCTGTGGGCGACGGTTTTGTTGGAACTCGGCGATCCGGCGGGCGCCAAGGCCCAATGGCGTCAACTGCTGGCCGGCGATCCCCACTACGTCACCGGCTACCTTGCTCTGACGATCGAATTGCTGCGCGAGAATGATTTTGCCGAGGCCCGGCGAGTGCTCGAGGGAGGACTTCAGCAAGTGCCGGATTCGCCATTATTGACCAATGCGCTGGCCTGGTCCCTCGCGACGGCCCCGGACCCCAAGCTGCGGGATGCTCCACGGGCCGTTGAATTGGCGAAGAAGGCTTCGGCCGCGGCGGGCGACAAGGACCCCGGCATGCTCGACACCCTCGCGGTGGCCCATGCGGCGATGGGAGACTTCGTCGAGGCGGCGCGAATCGAACAAGAGGCCGTCAAGACCGCCCGCGAGAGCGGTCAAGGTGATTTACTAAAAGACTACCGCGAGCGCTTGAAACTCTTCAAGAACAAGAAGCCCTATGTGCAAACGACCCAGCATTGACGGCGCGGTGCTCCGCGTGGACAGGAAAGTTGAGGGTCCGAACGGTATTTCCAGGCGGCCATCTATCTCGCAGGTCCCAGGATGGGAAGTTCATACGCCGCGGGATTCATGCGCTGGAGCACGTGCCCGACGCGCCCGGGCTCCTGCCGACGGATGTGCGTCTCGAACTCATCGCGGTATTTTTCGACGATCGTGCGGACCGGATAGGCGGCGCCGTCGGGCAGGCCGCAGATCGACAGGCCGCCCATCATTCCCATGTTCTTTGAGATTTCGAGAAGCAGGTCCAAGTCGGCGATTCGACCGGCCCCGAGGGCGATGCGCATCGCGATCTTATACATCCAGTTGGTGCCCTCGCGGCACTGGGTGCATTGGCCGCAGCTTTCGTGCGAGTAGAACCGAGTGATGTTCGCCAAGACCTGTCGGAGGTCGGCACCCTCGGGGATGACGATGGCGCCGGCGGTGCCCAAGCCGAGCAGGCCGTACTTTCGCACGTCGTCGAAGTCGAGCCGACAGTCCAGTTCAGCCTCGGTGAGGATGCCCATCGAAAGGCCACCGGGGATGCAGCCTTTGATTTTCTTGCCTTCGGCCATGCCTTGGCCGAAGTCTTCACCGAAGACGAGTTCGCGGCAGGAGAGTCCAAGCGGCGCTTCGTAGCAACCTGGGCGTTTGACAGGTCCGCTGAGCGTGTAGAGCTTCGGGCCGGCCGAGCCTTCGGTGCCGATCGACTTAAACCAGTCGGCCCCGCGGTTGACGATATGCGGCAGGCAGCAGAGCGTCTCGACGTTGTTCACCACCGTGGGTTTGTGAAAGAGCCCCTCGATCGCCGGGAAGGGCGGCTTGATCCGCGGCCAACCGCGCTTGCCCTCCAAACTTTCGATCAGCCCCGTCTCCTCGCCGCAGACGTAGGCCCCAGCGCCGCGGTGGAT
>CAYMXF010000058.1:0-4934 GCA_964393935.1 uncultured Planctomycetaceae bacterium | reverse complement strand
TCGGACTCGTCGGCGTTGACGCAGAGATACGTCACTTTCCGCTCCGGCGGCAGGAACGACCACTTCATCCCCGCGGGAAAGCCCGCGCCGCCGCGGCCGCGAAGACCGCTCGACTTGACGCACTCGATGGTCTGCTCCGGAGTCCATTCCGTTATCACCTTTTGTGCCGCCGCGTATCCGCCCCGCGAGCGGTAGGTTTCCAGCGCGCGAATGTTCGCCGCGCCGACGTTCTTCATTAAGACGGGTTCAAATTTCGCCATCATCCACTCGCCGCATTAGACGTTCGGCACGATCGACTGAAAATAAAGCATGCTCCATGCCGTGCAACCCAGCGTCAGCCACGTTCGCCAGCCGCTCCGCGTCTGGCCCGCGACGACCGCGAGCCAGATCGGGATGAAGTCCAACGCGAAACGGTTATAACCGTGCTGGAGATACCCCGGGCTGTGGTAGAATAAGAGGACGAGCATCACCGGCAAAGTCGAGAGCATCAGCATTCGTTTTGGCCCGTCGCGGAGCCAGTACGGAGCGGCGATCAGCACGTAAAAGAGCAGCGGCGACGTGATCCAGATGCTCGTGCCCATCTGATTCGACTCCGTGATCTTGAGCGACGTCAGCGAGGGCTCGATGTCCACGCGCGGCGGAGCCACGTGCATGTAGTAGGCGTTCTCGGCGATGAAATGCGGAGAAAGGGTTCCGTAGGTAAGACAGCGCTCGTCCATCATGTCGGGCTCGCGGTCGGCGTAGAGGTAGCGATAGCCGAATTCGAAGGGGTTGCCGAACTTCAAGGTATTCAACGTCACCAGCGGCGCGACGATGACGGCCAGGCCGACGAGGCAGAGTGCGAGTCGCTTTTGTTTCCACGCCATCCAAAGCAGAGGCAACGCGTAGAGGATCGTCAACTGCCGCGTCCACGCCGCAATGGCCAGCCCGATCAGCGAGGGCCAGATGCGGCGGCGACCCAGCATGTCCGCGGCGAAGATGAGCAGACCGACCTGTGACAGGACATGGTTGGTTTGGCCGAGATTGCCCCCTCCGGCGAAGTAGAGGTTGGGTAGGAGGGCCGTGCCGCCCATGAAGCCGGCGGTGAGGAGGGCGGCCCAGGCGCTGTGGCCGGTCTGTTTGCGAAAGACGAGGAATGCGGCGATGGGTACGGGCCAGAAGACCAGGGCGGTGTACGGCAAGGGGAGCCAGAAGTCGGTGCGATCGAGGAGGAGCTTGTGAAGGGGGGCGAGGGCGACGGTGAGAAAGCCCATGAGCGGCGGAAAGACGTTGAAGACCTTGCCCTTGTACAGGGCCGTGTCGTGCATCCGCTCGTGGAGCAGACTTGAGGCTGGAGGCCGTCGTGGCACTGACCCCTGACCCCCGACCCCTGACCCCTGACCCCTCGCCACGGGGCGCTCTTGGAAGGCGTCGATGTCGAGGCGGCCGTGGAGCCATGATTCGCCCTCGGCGACACCGGCGTTGGCGGAGGCTTGAACTTTCCATTGGGAGAGATGGATCTTGGGGCCGATGGCCAGTTGCAGACCGGTGAGGAGCAATAGAAAGCAGGCCCAAGGGTACCAGCGGGGCTCCGGTGGGAATGTGGATTGCGGAATGTGGATTGCGGAATGGCCCTTGGCGTCAACATAGTCTTGTGATTTGTGGGAATCGGGCGTCATGCTTCTTTCATTTCGCGGACGTCGGATGTCTTCCCAATAGCTTCGGTCATCGCGGCTGCTTTGGTGGGTTCAGTCGGTGACGGCTTGTCGAAAAGCGTTGAGCGTGCAAACGCGATCTCCGCGTTCTTGGGATCCTTCAGTAGCTTGGGAATATTGTCCGCCTTGACGCACTTGTGCAGCTTCTCGTTGATGAGCAGGCACGGCGCATGATCGCACGCCGCCAGGCACTCCTCGGTGATGAGGCTATATTGGCCGTCGGCCGTGGTCCCGTGCTCGTCGATCTTCAACTCATCCTTCAGGGCGTCGAGCACCTGATCCGCGCCCATGACCTGACAACTCAGGCTTCGGCAGACGACGATGACCTTGCGCCCTTTGGGATGATCCCAAAAATGGGTGTAAAAGCTGAGCGTGTCGATGACCTGGCTCGGCGGCAGCTCCAGCACCTCGGCGACCTCCTTCATCGCCGCGTAGCTGACGTGGCCGATCTCATCCTGAACGACGTGCAGGGCGGGCAACAGCGCCGCCCGCATCGTCTCGTAGCGTGGGAAAAACGAGCGGATCTTCTCGCGCACGGCCTCGGAGAGGACGTTCGGGGCCGCCTCGTCGATGACGGCCGTTCTTCGATCGATCGCCTGCCAGGCCATCTCGTCAGTGTAGCTCAGCCACCGTCGGTTGAGAAGAGTTGGTTCAGCCACCCTGATTGTTGGGCATAGTGCTCAGGAGACTACGGGCAGGGATCGCCGATTAGCAGGTCCTCGACAAAGACGGCCATATCGTCCAGTGTGACGCCGCTGACCGCGTCCACGTCGGCGCAGGAGCAACCGCCGCCCGCCGTCAGGCAGGCGACGAACTTCTGGACGTCCAGACCGTCCTTGGCGTTGTCGCCGTTCATGTCGCCCGGGCAGTGGCAGGCCAGCGGGACTAGCCAGAACCCGCCGCGCAACTCGAACGCGCCTCCGGTCATGGGGCTACTCAGCGGTCCCGCGTCGGGTTGGCCGATCGTGCCGGCCACTTCATATCCCGGCGCGCCGGGACTCGCGCTCGCGTTCGGCGCCGTCGCCCCGCCGCCGTCCACTGTGTACCAGCCGATTTGAAACTGTCCGAAGGCCTGCGTCACGCCCAGCACACAGGTTGCGGCGCTGGCGAACGTGATGACCAAACTTCGCATGCGAAACATCGTCCCTTCCTCCTTGTAATCAGTTGCCGATGGTTACCATGCCGTTGATGGCGTTGATCGTGAGCGGCTTGTGGATGGTCAGGTTCTCAGCGTAGCTCCCGGACTGTACAATGATCTCGCCGCCGACAAGCGCGGAGTAGACGCCCGATCCGACGGTTGTCCACGGCTGAAACACACTACCGGTCGAAAAGCCGTTGTAGGACCAGTTGACGTAGGTGGGGTTCTGCCAGGCGTCGATGCAGGTCGCGCTGTCTCGCAAGGCCGTAATCGCACTCACGGCGGCGGCATCGAACGTGGCCCCGCCTGAAATCATCGACGTCATGATCCCGCAGGTGGCGGGGTTCGACGTGCCGCCGCCGCAATTGCCGCCGGTGTTGCAGTGACACGCGTTCCAGTTATGCCCGAGTTCGTGGGCCGAGTCCTGCACCCGCAAGGCCAGGGTCGTGCTGAAACGCGATTGCACCAGGGAATAGGCCAGACTGCTGCCACTGGGATTACAGTTATTGAAATTCCCGGCACAGATAGAGCCGATCCAGCCCAGCCCCACGATCGTACCCGTCAGGTCTTTGCCGGTAAAAAGATGACCGACGTTGCGCGGCCAGCTGGGGAGATTGTTGTTCCAATTCTCTCCGAACTGGCAGAGAAGCGTGTCAGAATTCGAAGATGTATACGGCTGCGGTATGGCCGTCCGCACGATGACGGCCGTCTCGTAATACGAAATGGCGACCTGGTTCTGGTAAATCAGGCCGACCTGGTTCATGATCATCTCGATGTCAGTGACCGTGGCACTGATCGATGATCCGTTCGCCTGATAGAATTCGACGTCTGTGTCAAACACGATCCTACATCGCCGATTTGCCACTCTGGGACCACCGCCCTCGGGAACTACGGCCGGCTCGCCCCCGCCGTTCGGCGATGGGATCTGCAGCGGCAGACCGGCCGCGCCACAGTCCCCTTCTCCGCCGATCACGTCGCGGGACTTATATACGGCGTGGAGGTCGTCCGGCAGACCGGCCCGAAGACCGCCCGTTTGAATGGGCTGGACGTTCCAAACTTCCCCGTCCGCGCGAAGGATCGTCATGTGGGTCTTCCCGTCGATAATAGAGGCTGCGACCTCGCTCTGTGGTTCGGCGGTCAAATACCCGCGATAGGTAAGGGCAGCGGGGATTTCTGTCGGAACGAGGGCGCCGTTGGCGTCCGGGACCAGAACCTGGAAATCCGCCGAGCGCATGGTGTACGGCGTCAGCCGCATGACGTGCATCTGCCCGTCGAGCGTCACATCCACCAGCTTCGCGCCGTTCTCATCGCGCGGTTCGATCTGCAGCAAACTGAGGTCCGCCACTTTCAACAACTCTTTTGCGGCCGGCCGAAGCTCGGCGAACAACTCGACAGGAAGCGCGTCTGTGACCATTGAAGTCGTCGAAATGGGCGCGGCCCGCCGCTCCTCCGCCGGCGAGACCGGCGACTGCTGCCCGAAGGCCATCTGGGCATTGAGCAATACGAGGCCTGATGAGAGGATGTATTCTGTGATCTTCATGATGTCGCTCCGTATCCGTCGTTGACGATGCGCCTACTGAAGGTTGACCAGTACGAGCACGAGCCCGCACCCGGAGTCGAGCGTACTCATGGCCTTGCCAATCACCGCGCCGTGCGATCGTTCGCGATCGACGGCCTTCATCGCATGACCGGGAGTCGCGGAAGTCGTCAGCAAGTCGCCGGGAGCGATGGGGGCCACACTCGCGTCACAGTAGGTCCAGACGCGGCCGGAGAGCGCGATCGGCGGGGCATCTTCGTTGCCAGGCAGGTGTCCGAGGATGGCCCCTGCGGGAAAGTCGTTCGCGCCGCTGACGACGCCGGCCACACGCTGGTTGTAGGCGCCGCGTGCCGTGCGGAGCAGGCCGGAATGCTCGGGATCAATTTCCATGACCGTCCCGGGGGCAACCTTCTCGCCGGTGGTGGGAAACTTTTCGGCCAGGTCCGCGCCGGTGATTTGGAGTACCTTGATGCGTGTCGTGCCGTTGACAATGAGCTTGGGGGCAGCGTCGTCGGCGACAAACGTGGCGACGGGTGTTCCGTTGATAGCCGTTATTTGGAACTGC
>CAYMXF010000057.1:0-15208 GCA_964393935.1 uncultured Planctomycetaceae bacterium | reverse complement strand
CCAGCCGCAGGACGTCTTCAATCAACATGTTCGCCCGGCCGAGTTCGATTTTGACGTTGAGATCGACGTCGTTGAGCAAATTGATCGCCGCATCGTTGCGAACCGCCGGCGCGCGGGGTCCGAAGTCGGGCAGCTCCAGCGGTACGGAACTGACGACCGGCGGCAGTTGCGCGGCCTCCTGGGGCGAAGTCCCCGCGGTCGCCTCCACCATAGGCGAGAGCGTCGGACTCGCGGATGAATCGGCGCTTGCGGCTGTTGCGTCGATGGAGATTTGATCGCTCGATACCGGAGGAGCAGCCTGTGGTCGCGGTCCCGCCTCGGCGCTGGGCTCGATCGGCGCGGCGGCGGCGGGCGGCGGCGGCGCTTTATCCGGCGAAGGCGGGTTGGGGGCTTCGTTTGGGTTCGTCGCCGACATGGTTGCTCGCTATCCCTGCCGAGAAGACGTTAATAGCCCGTCGGCAGCGGCATGCATTCGGGGATCAAGACCTGCTCGATCAAAGACTCGTCGCCCAACAGCGAACCGAGTTCGTAGCGGATCTGCCGCTTGACGGTTTCGAGGCCGGGCTCGGCGAGGTGACGCTCGTCGGCGCTACGAATGACGCGGCCGATGACGTCCTCGATCGTGTTCTTTCGGCTCTCCATGAACTCCTTGACCTTATCGTGGTCCTTGTGGTGAACGCGGATGACGACACGCACGTTGTAGAGGAACGTCCGCGAGCCGCTGCTGTTGGGCACGCGGACCTGCGCGACCTGGATTTCCTGGCTTTCCTCCCACGGCCTCGTCGTCGCCTGTACCCCGTGCTCCAAAGCCTGCGTCGGGTCGGGGTCGGCGCCCATGAACTTCATGACCATGAAGATACCGACGCCTTCGACGAGCATGACGCCGCCGATCAGGCCCATCGTCATGAACTTCCCGCTCTTCTTTTCCGGTGGAGCAGGCGGTTTGGCCTCGGCGGACGCCTCGGGTTTTGGAGCTTCGGCAGACATCGGTTTCCTGTCCCCGCGCAACCGTCACGGGTGCTGCGCATACACGTTTATCGGTCGATTGCTGCGCCGGCTCAACCCTATCGGCGGCGGGAATACTCGGCATGTTGTACCGTTCTGCGCGACGACGCGCAAAAGATGCCGATCCGCACATCACATCAGTCCCCCACCCAGACCTTTGGTACGGGGTGGGGGACCCTTGCCGTGCCGCAACGCCGATGTATCGCTAGAGATCATGATCCGGCACGCCTCGTCCACCATTTCGACGACCGTCGAACCGGCAGAGTCCTCCACGACGCTGCCGACGATCCCGGCGCGCCGGGACTGGCTCGCGCCGGCGGCGGCCCTTGACACGGATGTGGTGTCAAGGGCGGCGGGTTCGAGCATCACGGATGTGCTGACGATCGACCTGGAGGATTGGCCGGTTGCCGTGCTCGGGCCGGGTCACGAGGTGACGGACCGCGTCGTAGACAACACCCGGCGATTGTTGCAAATCCTGCAATGGCATGGCGTGAAGGCGACGTTCTTCGTGCTGACGTGCGTGGCTGAGCGATTTCCCGAATTGATCCGCGAGGTACACGCCGCCGGTCATGAGATCGCGTCGCACGGACATTCGCACAAGCGGGTCAAGGATATGAGCCCGGAGGAGTTTCGCGCGGACGTGCGGCACAGCGTCGAAATCTTGTCTGATGTAGTCGGCGAGAGGCCGATAGGTTATCGCGCGCCGGCCTTCAGCATCGTGCGTTCGACACGATGGGCCGGGCCGATCCTCTCGGGGTTGGGCTTCAAGTATAGTTCGAGTGTCTTTCCGATTCGTCATCCGCGCTACGGCATCCCTGATGCGCCGAGGTGGATTCATCGATGGAAGGAGTGCCCGCTTTTGGAGTGTCCGCCGGCGACGGTTCGGGTGTTGGGCCGCAATTGGCCGGTGGCAGGGGGCGGATACTTTCGATTGCTTCCCGGTCGGATCGCCCGGCGCGCGGTGTCGAGGATTCGCAATGAGGGTCATCCGGCCATCCTGTATCTGCACCCTTACGAGCTGGATGTGGGGGGCGTCGGCGCCCATGCGGCGGCGGGCCTTCGCGTTCCGCTTAGGCTGCGGGTCACGCAAGGGCTGTTTCGCTCGCGGATGGAGGACCGGTTGCACCGCCTTTTGGAGCGGTTTCATTTCACGCGACTCTGCGACCTTCTCGCGTCCGCCCCGCCCAGGCGAGGTCGTTCCGACACGGCCGATCTTCGACACGCCGTGTAGGGCCTTGGTCGGCGAGCTTGCATTGTGGGTCGATGGCCCCGGCATTAAGATCGCCGCACACCCATGAAGCGACGGATCGCCGCCTTTTTCATTCTCTCCTTCATCGCCTTGTGGCTCGATTTAAAGTTCCTGCATTCTCCGCCGGAGCCGGAGCCCGTGACCGTGCCGATAGCGGGCAGCCCACTCCCCGATGAGATGGCCGCGGCACTGGACGCGGCCGGATGGCGGGAACGCGTCGGCGGCGATCTGGGACTTTGGGTCTCGGTGGCTCGCCAGGAGCTAATGGGGATCGAAGGGGGTTGCGTGAAGTTCGTTTACCCGTGCTCGACGGCGGCGCGCGGCACAGGCAATCGAGAAAACTCCTACCAGACACCACTCGGTTGGCACGAGATTTCCGAGCGGATCGGCGAGGGGCTTCCGCGGGGCGCGATCTTCAACGAACGGAAATACACCGGTAATGTCTGGACGCCGGACACGCCGACGACGAATGACCTCGTGCTCACTCGAATTCTGTGGTTGACCGGCTTGGAACCGGGAATGAACGCCGGGCCGGGCATCGACTCGCACGCGCGCTACATCTACATTCACGGTACGCCGGCGGAACAAAAGTTGGGCACGCCGGCGTCGTGGGGTTGTATTCGTCTATCGAATCGCGATGTCATCGACGTCTTTGACCAGTCGCCGATTGGCGTTCGAGTCCTCATCACGGAATGATGACTGCGAACGCGTACGAGTTGCCTGTTCGAGAAGCATCATGTCGGGCAGAATCGAGTTCATCTCCGAGCAGATCGAACCTGACTCGGGGACCTTCGACGCCGCGGCGATGGCGGCGGGGCGGCCGGGGTTGCCATCGGGGTTCACCTGGCGCGAACGGCATTACGCCATCGCGGAAATCCTCAGCGAATGGAAATCCAGCGAAGCGGAATACCACCGCCGGGGAGAGCGGTATTACCGCAAGCATTATTGGCGCGTGCGCGTGGATAGCGGCGAGATCATGACGCTTTATGCCGTGCGGCATGTCAAGACCGGGGAAAACCCCAAGGCCCGCTGGTGGCTCTATACGATTGAAGCGAGCTTGAATAGGCCATAGGTGTGTTTTCGATCTACTCCGGGTTCTCCAGCCACGCGATGCTGTCCTGCGCCGTGGTCGAGCCTTGCAGCGGCACGATCACGTCGGGCTTGCCGTCCGCGTCCATGTCGCCGAGGGCGATCCGCCCTGGGCTTTCGCCCAGATCGCGAATTTGATTCTCGATCCATTGATCGGTCTGAACGTGACCGGGGGCGGGGGTAAACCAGCGGAGCGTGCCGGCCGACTGCGTGGCGACAACGAGATCGAGTTGATTGTTCGCGTCGATGTCGGCCGCTTTCACATCGACCGGCGTGTTGGATGTGTATAGCGTGATAAGGAAGCCCGACCAGGTCGTTGTCGCGTCAACCGGACGGACGTACCAACCGACCTGCCGGCCGGGGCCGTTGAGCGAGATCACGTCCGAGCGGCCGTCCGCGTCGAGATCGGCGAGGGTCAACCGAGTCGCGGAGGTCAGATCGCCGATGGGGACTTTCGTCCATGTCCCGGCCACGGGGTCGGCCGGGTTTTGATACCACGCAATGCGCGGCGCGGACCCGCCGGCCTCGCCTGGCGCGGTGGAGATCACGTCGAGCCTGCCGTCGGAATCGAAGTCGGCGATGGCGACGCTGGCCGCGTTGGTCCGAGTCGTCGCGTCGATGTCGCTGCGCGTCCATCCGGTGCCGTTGGCGGTATCGGCGGCCGGGCTTTTGAACCAACTCAGCCTGCCGGTGCTTTGGTTGCACGCGACCACGTCCAGACCGTTGGCGGCGTCGATGCTCCCGACGGCGACATCGTTCCATTGTCCGATGTCGGCGCCGGTCGATTGGTCGATCGTGGTGACGGTCCAGCCGGCCGATTGGCGCGGGTCCGCCGGGCTGTGCAAGTAGAGCAATCTGCCGTTACACGCGGCGACGACGACGCGATGGCCGTCGCCATCGAGGTCGGCGATGGCGAGCGCGGTGATGCCGGCCAGATCGGCGCTGGAGGCGAGCTGCACGGCGGTGAAGGTGTCCGCGTCGGTTTGGAAGTGGATGAAGACGGCGGGTAGCTGCGCGTCGAGACCGGCATAACCGGCGACGACATCCAGGAGGCCGTCGTTGTCGAAGTCGAAGGCCTCGACGACCGTCGGGCGGACGGCCGCTCCGGTGTTGACCGTGTGCTGGGTCCAGGTGGTCGTTTTCGGAAAGCCGGTACTCGACATCGTACCTAGGCAGGTTGTGCCGGCCAATATCGCGATGGAAAGCAAACCGGCGGCGAATCGAACGGGCGTCAGGCGCATCGACGGTCTCCAGAGCGAGCTTTTCCCCACCCTTTATACTCGTCAGATCGCGGTACGTCGCTTTGCAGGGGCACGAAATCTTGTATTATCCGGGGAGCATGGGCCTCCGGCCTGTGCGCACGGGCCAGAGGCCCATGCTCCCCCAGACGCTGGTGCGAGATTCCTATCTCGCACCGAGGGATAACCGACCATGCTCGACATCAAGCTCATTCGTGAGAATACCGAGGCCGTTCGTACGGCGATTCGCAACAAGGGCGTCGCGTGCGATCTGGATCGGCTCCTGGCTGTGGATGCCCGGCGGCGGGAGATTCAGCAGGAAGCGGACGGTCTGCGCAGCCGCAGCAACGAACTCTCCGGCCAGGTCGGGCTCTATAAGAATCCCAAGAGCAAGTGGTTCGCCGAGGCATTAGCCAAGGGGCGAACCGCCGAGGAGTTGAAGGCGGAGGGGGACAAGCTCCAGGCCGAGTCGGCGGGGATCAAGCTGCGGATCAAGGAGCTGGAGAACGAGGAGAAGACGGTTGTCGAGCAGTTCAATGCCTTGATGCTGACCGTCCCGCAGGTGCCGTCGGCCAAGACCCCGGTGGGCAACATCGCCGAGGAGAACGTCGAGGTGCGGCGGGTCGGCGAGCCGAGGAAGTTTGATTTCGAGCCGAAGGATCACGTCGAGTTGGGCAAGAGCCTGGGGATCATCGACATCGAGCGCGGCGTGAAACTGGCGGGCGCGCGGAATTATCTGTTGCGCGGCGCGGGGAGCCTCCTGCACCATGCAGTGCTGCGGCTGGCGATGGACGTAATTACCGAACGCGGGTTCGAGCCGGTGACGGTGCCGATCCTGGTGAACGACGCGATGATGTACGGCACGGGCTACTACCCCGGCGGGGAGGAACAGGCGTATCGCTGCGAACGCGACGGAAAATCGCTCGTGGGCACCGCTGAGGTGTCGCTGACGGCGATGTACGGCGACGAGATTCTCGACGAGTCGATGCTGCCGGTGAAGCTCGCGGCGGTCTCGACGTGCTTTCGGCGCGAGGCCGGCGCGGCGGGCAAGGACACCTACGGCATCTACCGCATCCACTTTTTCGATAAGGTCGAGCAGGTCGTCTTGTGCCGGGCCGACGAGGCTGAGAGCGAGAAGCACCACCACGAGATCATCGCTAACGCCGAGGTGGTCTTGCAAAAGCTGGAACTGCCGTATCGCGTGATGGCCGTCTGTACCGGCGACATGGGCCAGGGCAAGGTGGAGATGTACGACATCGAGACGTGGATGCCCAGCCGCAAGGGTTTTGGCGAGACGCACAGCGCCAGCCGCTTCGGCGAGTTCCAAGCGCGGCGGCTCAATCTTCGCTACAAAGGCGCGGACAAGAAGACTCATTTTTGCCACACGCTGAACAACACGGTGATCGCCAGCCCGCGGATTTTGATTCCGCTGTTGGAGCTTTATCAGAACGCGGACGGATCGGTGACGGTGCCGAAGGCGCTAAGGGGGTATTTGGGTGGAATGGAGAGGATTGAGGCGAAGTAAGAACATTTTGGGCCGCGTCATGTCAAGACATTCAAGAGACGGCGCGAGACGCAAGGCATCCATACGGGGCAGGAGGCTCAATGAGCGGCAAATCGTCGAATGGGCGAAAGCTCATTTGAAACGATTCGGCCGGTATCCGTCGGCCTTGGCGGGCGAGGTGATCGGCGCTGACGGCGAGACGTGGGGGAATATCAATAGCGCGCTGTACAGAGGTGATCGTGGATTTCGGGGCGGTGAAACCCTTGCCGCCTTTCTCCGTCGCACCGTCGGCAAGACCCGGCGGATGTACAATCCGCTGCTGTATGTGGACCAAATTATTGTTTGGGCCTGCCGGCACTTTTCTCGAACGGGCCGCTGGCCCTACGTGACCTCCGGTCCGGTCGTCGGGGAGCGTGGTGAGCGATGGAACGCGATCGATATGGCGCTTCGGAACGGGATGCGCGGCTTGCCCGGCGGTTCCTCGCTCCGGCAATTGCTAAGGAAGGTCGTCGGTCCTTCTATCAAACTCAAGAAATCGCCGTACACCCTTCACCAAATCGTCGAGTGGGCCAAAGAGCATAAGAAGCGCACCGGTCTATGGCCTGTCGCGCGTTCCGGACCTATCCACGCCGCGCCCGGCGAGACTTGGTATGCGGTTCAAGCAGCGCTTCAACTCGGTCAACGGGGACTAACTGGCGGCGACACCCTGTCGCGGCTCTTACAACGACACGTCGGCAAGAAACCGGGGAAACAGGCGCTTCGCCTGTCTCAAGCTCAAATCCTCAAGTGGGCAGATGCTTATCATCGCAAACTCCATCGCTGGCCCCACGCAAAATCCGGCCCTATCGATGGCGGCGGCGGCCTGACCTGGCAGCGAGTCGACACGGCGTTGCGAGCCGGATCGCGCGACCTTCCCAAGAGGCAGTCCCTGGCCAGGCTGTTGTTGTCTAAACGCGGGGCATCCGCAAAGACTCATGCGGTACTCCATGTCAATCAAATCCTGAATTGGGCCGACGCGTACCATCGCCGTTGTGACCGCTGGCCGACATCCCGGATTCCTTTGGATGCGACTTTGCCATGTTCCTGGGGGGCCAGTGATCGCGCACTTCGTGCGGGTCGCGTAGGCAGCGCGCCTGCTGGGACCACGCTTGCCAAGCTATTGAACGTACATCGTGGCGCGCCCCTCCGTCCCCCGAAGCCGGAACCGTTTTGCGCCGGCGTCGACGAGGTTTTGGCTTGGGCCGATCGCCATCATCGGCGTACGGGCGGTTGGCCAAAAGCCGCTTCCCTACAATCGGACGGAGCTACCAACGGAGTTTCCTGGTACCGCATAGACCGGGCCTTGAAAAAAGGGACCTGCGGACTTCCCAAGGCCGGTGGTCTCGCCCAATTCCTAGTCAAGTATCGGGGCGTTCGGTTCAAGCGGTATCTCCCGCCGCTGCTCAGCGGTGACATCCTGGCATGGGCCGATGCTTTTCACGAACGAGTGGGTGTGTGGCCCGGCATTCACTCGGGGCCGATCCGCGAGGCGCCCGGAGAGACCTGGACAACGATCAACTATGCCCTTAAGCACGGCACGCGCGGGCTGCCAGGAGGAGAGACCCTTCCGGGGCTGCTCGCTCGAAAGCGCGGTCTTCGACGAACCTGGTACAAGCCCAAACTAACGGTGCAGCAGGTTTTGACTTGGGCTGTCGCGCATCATCGAGAAAAGGGACGATGGCCCAGCCGCAGGGCGGGGCGGATTTCGGCCGCACCGGACGAGACCTGGGAGGCCGTGAACGACGCGCTGCGTGGTGGATATCGCGGGTTGCCCAAAGGCCGATCGCTGACGCGAGTGCTCGACACGATTCGCGGCGCGTCGGGGGACCTAACTCGGAAGCGCGCCTTGAAACTGCCCGATGTGATCTTGTGGGCCAAGGCGCATTATCGCCGGACGGGCGAGTGGCCGGGAAAATACGATGGTCGTGTGGCGGATGCTAAAGGAGAAACATGGTTTGAGATCGACGAAGCGCTACGTGAGGGGTTGCGTGGGTTGCCGAAATCCTCCCTGGATCAACTGGCGAAGAGTCTAAAGAAACCTCGCGCGTTTCGCCTAAAGTACGTCGGACGGTCTTCGCTTCGGATCGTGTGAAGGCGATGATCAATCTGCGCATTATTACGCCGGGAGGCAGTTGTCAAGTATTACTTGAAAACTGATGTAAGATTCACAATCGCCCGCAACTATTCGAAGATATCGAATAGTTCGATGTGCGGCGTCCTTGCCGACGAACCGCCTGCGATGGCTTCCTCAACTTCATCCGAGCCGATGAACAGTCTAGCAATATTTGACGGCTGGGGCAGCGAACCGTTTCATGGGTTTAGCCGGCACAGAAAGAAACCGAGATGAAAGCGCAGACGCGGCAGGCTGAGACCGCCGTACAGGTGTTGACGTGGCCGGCATTACAGTTGTGGTGGGCGTGGCCAGCGCTATTGATGGCCGGTTGCGCGCAACCGGCGGAGCATCCCGAGATTCGCACCGTACTCGACCGGCAGGTAGAGGCGTGGAATCGCGGCGACGTCGAGGGGTTCATGCAGGGTTATTGGAAGTCCGACGAGTTGGAGTTCGCGACGCCGCAGGGCGTAACGCGCGGGTGGAAGGCGACGCTCGATCGCTATCGCGCGCGATACCCGACGCGGGAGGCGATTGGCACGCTACGCTTCGAACGGCTCACTGTGGCCCGGACCACGGTCGACGCCGCAGAGGTGTCAGGACGATACCGCGTCGAGACGACGGGCGGCGTGAAGACCGGCCGGTTCTTTCTCAAGCTGCGGCGGATCGACGGGGCCTGGGTCATCGTGTGCGACCATACCGTGGGGGATTCCTGAGCGTCCTGTTAGCGGTGGATCGGTCGGTGACTCACGATCGGGATGTTGTGGTAGCCGATTCGCATTTTGTGCAGAACGCCGCGAGTGCGGCAATCATTTCCGTCGTTCATCGTTGTCACTTCCCCACCGGCTGCGTCGTGGGCTCGGTCGTCTTTTTCATCTCCGGTGGATCGTAATCCAGTTCATACGCGGGCGGATCGCCGCCGGGGCCTTTCAAGTAGTGTTCCATCCATTGCATCATTCGCAGGTTGTAATCCAACCTCGCCCCGAACTTGCGGTTGCCGTGACCTTCGCCGGGGTACAAGACCAGGCGGACCGGCGTTTGGCCGACCGCTTTGAGAAACCGGTAGAGCATCAGCGATTGGCTGGGATGCACGCGCGTATCGTTCTTGCCGTTAAGGATGAGAATGGGCGTATGGGCATTCTTCACGTAATAGATGGGGCTGCGCTCGAGGAATCGATGCCAAAGATCGTCCCACACGCGTTGGCGGGTGTGGACGAGAAAATCTTCGTTGGGAATGTCCGTGGTTCCCTTCTTGGAAATGACGTCGCTGATGCCGACGAACATGACGCTGGCGGCGAACCGATCGGAGAGCGCCGTCGCGCACCAGGCGGCCGCATAACCGCCGTACGAACCTCCCGTGACGCCGACATGATCGCCGTCGACGAGCCCCAGACCGATGAGGTGGTCCACAGCGTCCACAAGGTCATTAAACTCGTTGCCCGCCTCGTCCGTTTGGCCGGTCTTGGAAAAGGGCACGCCCAGACCCGTGCTGCCGCGGTAGTTTGGATAGAAGACGGCGAATCCGCGGGCCGCTGCGACCTGTCCGGGTCGAGAATAGTTGGTCAACCAGCCGTTGCGCTCGTGAGTTTCGGGGCCGCCATGCACGCTCAGGATGAGCGGATAGCGCTGCCCGGCTTGCTCTTCAAGCGGGTGAATCAGTATTCCCTGGATTTCCATTCCATCGCGGGCGGTGTACTTCAAAACTTCCTGGCGGGCCCATCGAGTTTCAGCCAACTGAGGATTACTATCCGTCAAGCGGCGCGGAGCGCTGTCGCCGTGCTTCATGTAGAAGACTTCCGGCGGGTGCCGCGGTGAGCTGCCTACGAAGGCGCCTTGTTGACCGTCTTTTGAAAGCGTGAAGCCCGTCAGAATCGTCTCGCCGGCCGGCAGGATCAGTTTTCTCTCGCTGAGGTCGGCCTTCACTTTTCCAAAAGTCGTCCGCGTTCCCTCATCGCCGAGAAACATGACCGTATCGGCGTTTTGCCACGCGATCGCGGAGACATGACCCATGTAATCGGGAGTAAGTTCGACCAATTTGCCGCCGGCGGCAGGCACGACCATCAAGCAACTTTCGGCCGGGTCGTGAATATCCACGGCGGAGATCATGGCCAAGTGCGTACCCGTCGGGTTCCAAGCGACAGCGCCGAGTTTGCCGGGGTTGTCGATCTTCGCGAGGATTTTTCCCTCGGCGGAATCGACCACCCAGACCTTGCTTTTCATGTACTTGTCGTCGACCAACGGAGTCTGAGCGATGACGACGGCGAGCTTGTCGTCCGTCGGGCTCCAATGGACGGCCGACGCCGACCCTTCCAAATCGAGCATCCGCGGCTTGGCCTCGGTGTCGCCTGATGCGGCCACCCAGACGCGCGTGTAGCGCATATCTTCCTCGAAGACCTCGGCCGAAAAACCCTTATCGCGGAGATCCTTTTTTCCTTTGGGTGTTTCGTCCTCGGCCAGGAATGCAACGTGCTTGCCGTCCGGGCTCCAAGAGTACGCGCTGATATCCGTCTCGTGAGACAGGACGCGGGACGCCTCGCCGCCGTCCACCGGGATCGAGTACAGGGATGGGTGCCTATCGCCGGCCCGTTGGGCAAGAAAGGAAATGGATTTCCCATCCGGCGTCCACGCGATGTCCTCAATTTTTACTTCGCCGGTGATAAACGGTCGCGACCGGCCGTCGTCCAGGTCGATCACGTGCAGCTCGGACCAGGGCGGCCCATCCTCATACTTCGATCCGGCGGATCGTTCCATCCAAGGATCGCGGGGGACGAGAAGCGTGTACGCGATGTGCCTGCCGTCCGGCGAGATAACGGCGGCCGCGACCGATCGCAAACGAGCAACATCCCAAGGCGTCAGAACCTCGCCGGCACTGAGGGGCGCGCCGTGAGCTAGGGTCCATGCGATGACGACACATAGTGGCCGGATACCTCGAAGGGATGAACGGGTGGCGGGTTCGCCGAGCATCACGGATCCTCCTGAAACAGAGGATCAACGGTAAGCCGCCCGCCTGGACGGGGTCAAGCCGGTCTATCCGTTAGGGGCTTGGCGTGGAGAGCCCCGGGAGCTAGAATGATCGGATTGGCACTTAGGTAAGCCCCGGGTGTGGGGGACTGGAGTCTCGGTATGGCTGAACAGGCAACGCGATTGAAGGTAAGCGACTTTGGGGGCGTCTCGGTCATCGAGTTCGCGGACCGGAAGATCCTCGACGAGCTTTGTATTCATGAAATTCAAGAAGAGCTTTCCGGCCTCGTGGAAACGAAAACGGCCGGCAACCTTCTGCTCTGCTTCAAAAACGTGGAGCACCTTTCCAGCGCGGCACTCGGCATGCTGATCACGCTCAAGAAAAAAGTCGAGGAAAAGCAGGGCAAGCTGAAGCTCAGCGACATCAACCCCCAGATATACGAGGTGTTCAAGATCACCCGGCTGAACAAGATTTTCGACATCCACCCGTCCATTGATAAAGCACGGGCCAGCTTCTAGCGCCCTTCCAGCGGCGACGGAGTGCGTTTCGGTGCAGGCGGGCGAATGCACCGCAAGGGTAAGATGAAAGAGAGGCGGTTTCTATAGGTGAGCCGCGACGTACCAGACGGAAGAGCAGTTTGAACGATTTTAAGGAAATCACTCTTCAAAACGATCTGGCCGCCGCCAAACAGCCCGAGGAGCTCATCCTGAAAGAAGCTTCGGCGTGCGGCTACGGCGAGAATGCGGCCTTCGCGATCAAACTGGCCCTAGAAGAAGCGATGACCAACGCTTTTCGCCACGGGAACAAGTGCGATCCGTCGAAGCACATCCTCGTCCGCTACAAGGTGACCAGCGATCGCATCGAAATCGAGGTCCGTGACGAAGGCCAAGGATTTTGCCCCCAAGAGGTGCCTGACCCAACTCAGCCCGGCTTCATCGAGCGCCCTCACGGCCGCGGCATCATGCTCATGCGAGCCTATTTGGACGAGGTCGAGTTCAGCGTCACGGGTAACACAGTCCGTTTAGTGAAGTTCAACAAATGACTTATTCGCAACCATCCACAGCTACCGGCGTTGGACAGGGCGACCGGCCCTTCAGCATCAAGGTCGAGCGTTCGCCCAGCGACGCCGTAGTCCGTCTGGCCGGCTCCTGTACCATGGTGGTTGCCGGGCAGCTCGGTGAGACTCTTCTTCGACTGGCCTCGGAGTCTGTCCGGATCATCATCATTGACATGTCGGAGCTGGATTTCATCGAATCGACCGGTTTGGGCGGGATCGTGGCCGGTTACCTGCGGCTACGCCGGATGCAGGGCGAACTTCGCATCGTGGGGCCGCGCCCGCCCATTCGGCAACTGTTGGAACTGACGCGACTCACTCAGCTCTTTGCGCTTCACGAAAGCGTTGAATCCGCCCGAAAAGCAGTGACCCCCGGCCGCTAAAAGGACCCGCCCGCCATTGAAACCAAGACTCATGACGTCCGGTTACAATAGCCGGTTCGAGCGTGGTGAAGCATCGTGGTCCGGGAGTCCGATGATTCTCATGACGTTATGTCGTCCGGCCGAAATCCTTGAAGCCGCTGGAATTAGATACCTATAATCCTGCGGTTGGGCTTACGGGTTGGTTGCCGACTTGAAAGGCGAAGCGGGTTTCAGGCGTCAGTATACTTATGAAACCCACGAACGACCCCAAGCGGCAATTCCCGACATCGGTTCCGGGGCGATCAAGAAGATTGGTGATGAGTCCGCCGGCGCCCGAGTCCTTGAGACGCGGGACGGCTTCGTGTTTCACGACTGGAGGATCCATGTACGTTAGGTCTGGGCGATGTCGCTGGCTGATCGGTTTGGCGCTGGTTGTTGCGGTGCTGTCCTCGACCCTGCCGTTGATGGCGGACCCGGGTGAGCCGCAGCTCGCCTCCGCCGATGCCAAGGAACTCTGGCGCAAGGGTTCTGATCAGATTCTCGCGGGCGATTTCAACAATGCGATCACCACGCTGGAAAAGGTGCAGTCGATCGAGCCGGGTCATACGGAGGTCACATCGGCGATCTCCTGGATGCACGAAGCGCGGGGTCTGGCGGAGAGCCGCGAACGCTTGCGAGCGCAAACCTACGAATTCTACGTCGCACAGGCATTGAAGGCCGTCAAGGAGGCGAAGGAAGCCGAGGCGGCGCCACCGTCCAAGAAGAAGGACAAGGAGTCCGAAAAGGAAAAAGACTCCCAGAAAGCCAAGGAAGACCGCAAGGACGACAAGTCGAAGAAGTCCGCAAAAGGGGACGGCGAAGACGATGACGAAGGCTACAAGTGGAGCAAGGCGTTGGGTTACTCGCTCTCCGCGATGGCCAATTCAACGGACGAGGAGAAGTTTCGGAAGGAGCCTTGGCTCGCCGAGATCGTGTCCAGAACGCTTCAAGAGATCGAACGCCATCAGTCCAAGAACGAGTGGCCCGACGCGGCGGCTTTGTACAGCTACCTCCGCAGCCTCTATCCAAAGAACAAGGACTACGAAAAAGGCTACGACTTCTGCGCCAAACGGGCGCATCTGGATTTCGTCTACGGCCCCAAGAGCAACTGGCGGTCGGACCTTCGCGACGTCGCCACGAGCGTGCTCCCGCAAATCCTGGAACGGATGGAAGACGACTACGTCAAGGAAGTGGACTTCAAGAAAGCCTGCACCGACGGCTTGGACCACCTGCTGATCCTTGCCCAAGCCCAGTCGATCGCCAAGACCTTTCCGACGTTGGGGGACAAGGACCTCGTCTCGCATTTCGTCGCTCGGGTCAATGCGCTGCTCAAGAGCCGCGTACAGTCCAAGACGACGTTGACGCCGCGAAACATCATGGACATCTTCCGGCGAGTCGTGGAAGCCAATAACGAAAGTCTTCGCCTGCCGGAGAGCGTCCTGATCGACGAATTCGTCTCGGGGATGCTCGAGCCGCTGGATGAATTCACGTCCGTGATCTGGCCGGCGGAGGTCGAGGAGTTCAACAAGCACACGCGCGGCGAGTTCGTCGGCGTCGGCATCCAGATTACGCAGGATGTCGGTAAGCACATCCGCGTGGAGTCGCCGCTGGAGGACTCCCCGGCGTACAAGGCCGGCATCAAGCCGGGCGACCTGATCACCGCCGTGGACGGCAAGAGCACCCTGGAGATGACCATCAACCAGGCGGTCAGCGAGATCACCGGCGAGCCGGGCACCAAGGTGACGCTCACCATCAAGGATTCGGTCAGCAACGAGATTCGCGAAATCGTCCTGGTCCGCGGGCAGATCAAGCTGCGCACCGTACGCGGCCATCAGCGCGACGACGGCAAGCCCACGGGTTGGGATTATCTCATCGATCCGCAGACCAAAATCGGCTACGTCCGCGTGAGCGGGTTCATGGACAAGACGGTCGAAGACCTGGAGGCGGCGCTCAAGCAGATGCGCGCCGACGGGGCCCGCGGGCTGATCCTGGATCTCCGCTTCAATCCCGGCGGTCTCTTGACGTCGGCGGTGCGGATGTGCGAACTCTTCGTCGGCGAGGAGGAGCCGATCGTCAAGACCAAGGGCCGCAGCCGTCAGCAGAACATGGAGATCAACTCCAAGGGCCACCGTAAGTTCGGCGACCTGCCGCTGATCGTGCTGGTCAACGAATACAGCGCCAGCGCCAGCGAGATTGTGGCCGGCGCGGTCTCCGGCCTCAAGGAAGCCTGCATCGTCGGCACGCGATCGTTCGGCAAGGGCAGCGTGCAAAATCTGATTCCCATCGCCGACAACCGTGCGTATTTGAAGCTGACGACGGCGCACTATTATGTTCCCGACCGCGACCTGTCGGATGATCCGTGGTATCTGCTGCACAAGGAGCCCGGCGCCGACCGATGGGGGATCGAGCCGGACGTGATCGTGAAGGTGATCCCGCAGGAAATTTCAAAAATTCTGCGTTTGCGCCGCGAGCGCGACTTGCTCCGGGGCAAGGACCAAACAGCGATTCCCAAGGACGTCCTGGAGCGCCGCCCGACGAGCGAGCCCGCCGAGGACCT
>CAYMXF010000056.1:9498-15256 GCA_964393935.1 uncultured Planctomycetaceae bacterium | reverse complement strand
ACCGAAAGCTGGCCCTTGACTTCGTCTCGAGACGATGTCAAGGGCTGGCCCGATCCCGCGCAGCCGACGAAGGACTGGATCGACTCCGTCACATCAGACCATCCCGTATTGCTCTCGCGCATGGACGGTCACGGCGCACTCGCAAATTCCGTCGCCTTGAAGATCGCCGGCATCGACAAGAACGGTCCGCCCGACCCGCCCGGCGGTCAGATCGAGCGCGACCCCGCGACGCACGAGCCGACCGGCATCCTCAAGGACGCGGAGATCGATATCGTCGAGAAACTCATTCCTCCGCCTTCGGCGCGCGAATTGCGAGGGGCTCTCGTCGCCGCGATGAAGGAGGCCAACAGCCACGGGATCACCTGCGTCGACACGATGTCCGAGTGGCGCGACCTCGACCCCATCGAAAGGCTCCACAAACTCGACCTGCTCAAGCTCCGCGTCCGCTTCTACGTCAGCGAGCACGACTGGCCCGCCTATCTCGACCGCGTCAAGGCCCACAAGAACGACGACATGCTGCGAATCTGCGGATTCAAGGGATACGCCGACGGCTCCCTCGGCTCCCGCACCGCCTACATGGCCACCCCCTACTCCGACAATCCGCCGGACAAACCAGACGCTCGCGGCCTGTTACGCGAAGTCATGTCCCAGCCTGGCAAGCTGGAATCAATCTGTCGGCAGGTCTATTCCGCCGGATATGGTTGCGCGATCCACGCCATCGGAGATCAAGCAATCCATCAGGTCCTCGATGCCTACGAAGCCGTTGCTAGCGCGCGCCAGGGCCGCGTATTTTCAAATCCGCATTCCGCATTCCGCATTCCGAATTCTTCCCGCCTCCGCATCGAACACGCCCAGCATCTATTGCCCGCCGACATCCCCCGCTTCGCCAAGCTCGGCGTCGTCGCCTCCATGCAGCCGTTGCACAAGGCCGACGATGCCCGCTACGCCGAAAAGGCCATCGGCCCCGAGCGGTGCAAAACGAGCTACGCCTTCCGCAGCCTGCTCGACGCCGGGGCCCACGTCGCCTTCGGCAGCGATTGGCCGGTCGTCTCGCTCAACCCCTTCCTCGGCATCCACGCCGCCGTGACCGGCGAGACGCTCGACGGCAAGGTCTTCGTCCCCGAACAAAACATCACCGTCGAAGAGGCCCTCCGCTGCTACACCTCCGGCGCCGCCTACGCCTCCGGCGACGAATCCCGCCTTGGGCAAATCAAGGAAGGCTACCTCGCCGACTTCGTCATCCTCGACCGCGACGTATTAACGGTGCCTGCCAGCGAGTTGAAAATGATCGGAGTGAAAGAGACCTATGTCGGAGGCCGTCGTGTGTTTACGACTGTTTCGCAACCGTGAGCGCGTTTCTCTTCCACATCTCCAACCGCGCCCGATCCTTCGCCTTGCCATCCGTCGTGCGGTGATACGCCGCTTCATCCCATCCGGCAATCTCCGCCAACGCCGGCCAAGCGGCGTCCGCGCCAAACGGCGCGAACCGGGGCTCGGCCGTTTGGCGGATCTCTCGATTGTACGGGCACACCTCCTGACAAACGTCGCAACCGAACACCCAATTGCCCATCTTCGCCGCCAGCTCCGGCTCGATCTCGCCGCGATGCTCGATCGTCAGGTACGAAATGCACCGCCGCGCGTCCATCACGTACGGCTGCGGAAACGCCTGCGTCGGGCACGCCTCCAGGCATCGCGTACACGTCCCGCAATGGTCCGGCTCCGGCGCGTCCGGGGCCAACGACAGATCGGTAATGATGACGCCGAGAAAGAAGTACGAGCCCAGCGACGGGTGCAGGACCATCGTGTTCTTGCCGATCCAGCCGATCCCCGCCATCGCCGCCAGCTCGCGCTCGATGATCGCCGATGTGTCGACGCAGACGTGCGCCTCGAACGGCCCGGCGAACTCCGCCCGCATCCGCGCGACCAGGACCTCCAGCTTCTCGCGCAAAACGACGTGGTAATCCTCGCCCCAGGCATACATCGCCACCCGCCCGCGCGGCCGATCGTCCGGTCTTGGCGGCGTCGGCTGCTGATAGTTCAGCGCGACGACGATCACGCTCCGCGCCGATGGCAGCCACGCCCGAACATCGACCCGCGATTTGGCGTGCCGGTGCAGATAGCCCATGCTCCCGGCAAAGCCCTTGTCGAGCCATTCTTTGAAGAAATCCGCTCGCGGAATCGCCGCCGCCGGGGCGATGCCGCAACGGTCAAACCCCGATTCCGCCGCCCCTCGCTTGATCCAATCGCTACGCTGGGCATCCGACATTGTCATCCCACCCACCATCGATCAGAGAGTAGCGGTCCCGCAGCCGATTTGACATACACGCCATTTTCGCGTACAGTGCTCTCTCTTACCCCGTGAACCCGCAACAGGAAACAGCCATGCTCTTCAACTACGACTGGTGGTTCGGCGCGGACTATGGCCGCCGGGTCCAGGAGGCCAAGCGCCGCTGCGCCGCCAACCACTTCACCCATCTCGATCCCGCCCGCGTGGAAGGCGACGGGGCCTATACCGAATTCATGTCGCAACTCGAGTCCCGGACGATCGTCTATCTCCGCGACGGCTTCTCCTACGAGATGAAGGAGCCGATCGACATGAAAACAACGGCGTCGCTCACCTTTGAATGCACCCCGGCGGACGACACCTACAAGGTCGGCTCTTTCGTGGTCACCCTCCCCTTTGAGGAGATCGTTCGTATCGAGATCTTCGCCTTTCATCCCCACGAAAAACCCGAGGAGATGGCCGCCATCAAGGGCTTCGCCAGCGCCCAGGTCCCGATGATGCCCGGCAAGCGGCCCGACGAACGTCCGGCCCGCCGGGACGCCGTCGAGTAAAGGGCCGGTGGGCCGTAAATATTAAGCCGCGGCAGCGGAATCCGTGGGGATGAGCAAGTGCGTTTGGGGGGCGTGAGACGCCCGAGTTCCCCCCGTTTAACTGACGAGATCGACCATCGACGTGCAACCCGGGGTCATCCATTTTGCCCGACCTTCCCCGACCGGCGGTGATCGCGGGCGGTTAGCGCCGAATGAAGTACCGACCATTCCATCTGGTCAAGAAGCCGAATAGATAGTGGGAGCAGAGCCATGAAAATGTGCAGATTCTTTCTCATCCTGAGCCTGGTCATCAGTCCATTCGCCTCTGGTCCGGCACTGGCGGGCGAGGACGACGTCGTGGCCGTTTTTGATATCAAGGGTTCCATAAAAGAGGCCCCCGATCAAAGCGGTCTGGGTGAACTCTTCGGCGACAAAGCCCCGACGACGATGTACGACCTGCTCGAAAAGCTCCGCACGGCGCGGACGGACGAACACCTCCAGGCGGTGATCTTCGACATTGAGGATGCGGCGCTGGGCTTTGCACAGATCCAGGAACTCCGGGCACAATTCGAGGCGCTTCGCGCGGCGGACAAGGACGTGTGGATTTACGCCGAGACGCTGGGCGGCGGAACGCTCATGCTCGGCTCCGCGGCCAGCCAACTGATCCTCCTGCCCACGGGCGAAGTGAGCCTCAAGGGCATGTACGGCGAGGCGTCGTACTACAAAAACATGATGGACAAGATCGGTCTCGAGGCCGACATTCTCCATTGTGGCGCGTACAAATCCGCCGGCGAGCCCTTCTATCGCACCGGGCCGAGCAAGGAGGCCGATGAGCAGACCAACAAACTCATCGATTCGATGTTCGAACAAATGGTCGAATCGATCGCCAAGAGCCGGCGGCTGGAGCCCGATCGGGTACGCGAGCTGATCGACATCGGCGCTTTCAGCGCCAAGGAGGCCCTGGAGGCCAAGCTGGTGGACAAGCTGGCCTATCGGGAGGACTTCGTCAAAGCAATCAAGAAGCGCTACGGTTCCGACGTTAAAATCAGTCACAAATATGGCAAGAAGAAGGGACCCGAAATCGACTTCGAGAACCCCTTTGCGATCTTCAAGCTCTTCTCCGACATCATGAAGGGCCCCAAAGAGTCCGACAAGCCGGCCATCGCCGTGGTCTATGTCGAGGGAATGATCACCGGCGGCAAGAGCGAATCCGGATTCTTCGGCGGCGCCGAAAACGCCGGATCGACCACCGTGCGCAAGGCCATCGCCAAGGCCGCCGAGGATGAGAACGTCAAGGCGTTGATCCTCCGCGTCGACTCCCCCGGCGGGTCGGCGATTGCCAGCGACGTCATTTGTGAAGCGACCAAGCGATTCAAGAAGAGCGGACGCCCCTTCATCGTCTCGATGGGCAACGTCGCGGGCAGCGGCGGGTACTACGTCTCGACCTTGGGCGATACGGTCTTCGCGGAGCCGAGCACCATCACCGGCTCGATCGGCGTGGTCGGCGGCAAGATCGTGACCAAGGGCCTCTGGGACTGGGTCGGCATCACCGGCCACGAGTACAAGCGCGGCAAGCACGCCGACATCATGAACACCAACCGCAAGTTCTCGGAGGACGAGCGGGCGATCGTGAGCAAGATGATGAACCGCGTTTATGAAGAGTTCAAAGGCCGCGTGATGGAGGGACGGACCAAACACATCAAGGGCGATCTCGAACCGCTGGCCGGCGGACGCGTATATACGGGTAAGCAGGCGCTGGCGATCGGCCTCGTGGACCGGCTCGGCGGCTTTGCGGACGCCATCAAATACACCGCCGGCGAGGCCGAGCTGGGCAACGACTACGAACTGAAAGTTTTTCCGAAGCCCAAGAACATCATGGACATCTTCGCCGAGGCCTTCGGCGGCAAGGAAGACAAGGAAGACTTCGTCAGCCTGAAGGCCGCGGGCATGAGGCTTGGTGCGAAATTCGCCGGTCTGCCGGGCGTCGGCGCGGGCCTGGAAGCGTTGCGGAAGCTGGATCCCATGAAGGCCCAGGCCCTGCAAAACTTTTTGATTCAGATGGAACTTTTGTCGAACGAAGGCGTTTTACTGGTAGGCCCTCCGTGCATGGAGATGACGCCTTAGCAAAATCAATAATGTGGACCAGCCGCCTTCGGCTGGGTTCACAGCGGAGGGCCGCTGTGCCACATTAAATAAACTCCCACTCCACCCTTTGGCCCGGTCGCTGGGATCCACAATCCCACCGGCCGGGCCAGCTTTTTTTCTCGCATATAATGGAGGTATGACCTTCGACGCCTACGCGCTGCCGGTCCCGGACCTCGGCCTCTTGTGCCTGAAATGCGGATACCCCCTTGGGGGATTGCCGGCCCAACGCTGCCCTGAATGTGGCCGCCGTTTTGACATCGACGAACACATCCCCAAGGGCGATTTTCCGGCGGTGATCTTCAAGGCCGAGGAAGTTCCGCTCTCGCCGCAGATCATGGACCTGATGCGCACGTACCGCATTCCCTTCATGGATGCAGTACGTCAGATCGAATCAGGCTTCGGCAACGATCGCTCCGTCCATAGTCGCAGTCGCCTGGCGGTGCCCAGGGCGTGTTACTTCGAAGTGATCGACCTGCTTCGCCGGCGCGCCGGCGGATTGCCGCTGCCCGAGCCTCCGCCAAGGGTTGACGGGCCGGACTGGGCTTGCAAGGCCTGTGGCGAGGCGAACCCGGGCAGCTTCGAGATTTGCTGGAACTGCGCGGAGGAGGCTGCTTCCGCGATCGGATAACAATTTGGAGGGGAGACATGTACGCATCGATTGTATTGCTCTGTGCATCACTGACCGTCAACGCTGGCCTGCCGCCCTATCGCGGGGATAAAGTGCCGAATCAACAACCGGCAAATCCCAAGAAGCCCGACGCCGGTCATCAGGAACCCCGGTTGGGCAAAGTGCTCGCCG
>CAYMXF010000056.1:5879-9398 GCA_964393935.1 uncultured Planctomycetaceae bacterium | reverse complement strand
CCCAAGAAGCCCGACGCCGGTCATCAGGAACCCCGGTTGGGCAAAGTGCTCGCCGAAGTGTCGTACATCGGCGAAGACCTGGAAGACGCCCTTGCGGACCTTGCCGATGAAGCCGGTCATAACCTCGTCGTGGACTGGCCAGCGCTGGAGGCGATCGGCATCTACAGCGACACGCGAATCGACTTGTCGCTTCAAGACGTGACGGCCTCTGCCGCGTTCACTGCGGTCCTGAAAGTCGCCGATCAACGACATCTCGGAGCGACGTTTACGATTCGCGACGGGCTGCTCAACGTGACAACGAAGGCCGTCCTTAACCGGCAATTCGAGGTCCGTACCTACGACTGTGCCGCCCTGCTCCAAACCGAATCGAACGTCCGCAGTTCCAGCCCTATAGGCCCGATCGGTCCTTGGCGACCCCATCGACACATTTCTGCCTTACGCTGGCATCGACATTTGCGTTTGTTGGGGCTACCACCCTACCCCAATCTTGCGGAGACCATTCAAGCGACGGTCGATCCCGAAAGCTGGGAGCGCCGCGGCGGATCCGCCAGCGTGCGAATGTTTGGCGGCAAACTCGTTATTCACCAAACGGGTGAAAACCACGGTCAAATCAAGCGTCTGCTTGATTCCTTGGCGGCACCAAATCCACCACCACGCGTAAGCGCTGTAGCTCCAAAACATTAACGTATCGCCACTTTCTCACTGCGCTCGGGTATCAATCAGTTGAGATTCTTCTATCTCTTGTTGCGCCGGACGGGTCTAGACTATTGGGGACGAAAGGAGATATTCCATGCACCTTGCCCGGATTCTTTTACTGGCCCTTCTTCCGCTCTTCGCACCGCAACCTCCGGCCGTAAAGCCGACGTCGCAGCCCGCCTGCAAGCCGCGTGCCCCTGAGAAACCGATCTTGGATTTTACGCCCTGGCGTACTCGAATCTGCGTCGCCACCTATCAAATAACGCTTCCTATCGAGCGGGCCGGCGACCTCGATCGGGACAAACTCCAGCGGGCAGCCGCTTCATCCCAGGATTTCGTCGGCGCGCTTAAGGCACTCGGTGAAGTCCGACTGCTTAATTTGACTGACCAGTACATTGGCTCTGGAGTCCCAGAAAAGATTCGGCTAGGAGCATCACGGCCCACGCCAACGGGTAGCCAGTCCTACAAAGGACAAACCTCGACGCAAGTTCAATACCAAGACACTGGCAGCATCATAGAGGTTGCGACCACTTGGCGTCGCGAGGACCCCTTGCAGGGAGCGCTTGACTTGCGTGTCGAGGTCTCGGGCATTGTGGATTCGGAGGTACAGATCGCACCCGGCGCAATGGCACCAATCATCTACCAAATCGATCAGAAGCACGCCGGGCCGATCCGCTCCGGGGAGCCTTACGTACTCATTAGCATCGATGGCAGCAGTCGGGGGTCAAATGCTTACGCTTACGTCACGCGAGTCATGTTCTTCCGTACTGAGATCGAAAACGCGAAGGCAAATGCAAATCCTTAATCGAATCAGCTCGCATTAATTCCAAGCGCACACGCGACTGGTTCCGTAGCATCATCTCCAGCGCCGACCTATACTTCCACGAAGCGAGATTCGGTGCAGTGTAAGGTCGGCATGAAAACAGCTTTCGCGCGTGTCTTGGCGTTCGGCTACATTCTAGCCGTCGCACAACGCTGCGTGACAATCGCAAGGGACGAACCGCCGTCCGGCACGCGCGGCCCACAGGGCAATCCAGCCATGAGCACGACAACCGCCGCCGCGAAGCACACCAACCGCCTGATCCACGCAACGAGCCCCTATCTGCTTCAACACGCGCACAACCCCGTCGATTGGTATGAGTGGGGGCCGGAGGCGATGGAGAAGGCGAAGAAGGAGGACAAGCCGATCTTTCTTTCCATCGGCTACTCCGCCTGCCACTGGTGCCACGTCATGGAGCGCGAAAGCTTCGAGAACGAAGAGATCGCGCGGGTCATGAGCGAGCACTTCGTTTGCATCAAGGTCGATCGCGAGGAGCGGCCGGACCTCGACGACATCTACATGATGGCCACCCAGGCCTTTACGCAATCCGGCGGCTGGCCGATGTCCGTCTGGCTCACGCCCGATCAGCGGCCGTTCTATGCCGGGACGTACTTCCCGCCCGATAGCCGTTATGGTCGCCCCGGCTTCAAGGACATCTTGCTCTTTCTCGCAAAGGCGTGGAAGGAAAAGCGCGAGGATGTGACCAAGCAGGCCGAGGGCCTGACACGGGCGGTCCAACAACTCACGACCGTTGAGCCGGGGTCAAGAATCGTCCCGTTTGAAATCGTCGCGAAGACAGCCGGACATCTCGCCCAGGCGTTCGACCCCGTCAAGGGCGGGATGAGCGGCGGCGGCACGAACAAGTTCCCGCCGTCGATGGCGATGGACCTGATGCTGCGCGTTCACCACCACGCGCAATCGGAGGCAAAGGCCGCCGGAACCGCCGGTAAGCAGCTCCTGGGTCTGGTCGAGCTTACGCTCGACAAGATGGCCTACGGCGGGATTTACGACCAGCTCAGCGGCGGGATCGCGCGGTACTCGACCGACGTGGATTGGCTCGCCCCCCACTTCGAGAAGATGCTTTATGACCAGGCGCTCGTCTCGGACATCTACCTCAAGGCGTACCAACTCACGAAAAAGCCGCTCTACGCCCGGATCGCCCGCGAGATTCTCGATTACGTTATCGCCGACCTGCAAAGTCCCGAGGGGGGCTATTACTCGACGCGCGACGCCGACAGCGAAGGCGTCGAGGGCAAGTTCTACGTCTGGTCGCGGCAGGAAGTCGAGGCGCTGCTAGGCCAGGACGCCTCGCTCTTTTGCGATTACTACGACGTAACGCAGGATGGTAACTGGGAACACCACAACATTCTGAATGTGCAGCGGCCCGCCGAGACCGTCGCGAAACTGCACAAGATGTCTCCGGAAGAACTCGAATCCCGGCTGGCCGCTTCTCGAAAGAAGCTTTTCGACGCCCGCGAGAAGCGCGTCAAGCCGCACCTCGACGACAAGATTCTCGCGGGGTGGAATGGTCTGATGATCGCGAGCATGGCCAAGGGCTATCGAATCCTCGGCGATACGCGTTACCGCGACTCGGCGGCACGGGCGGCGGACTTCGTGCTGACGAAGATGACGCGCGACGGGCGGCTCCAGCGGACCTATCGCCAGGGCAAGACGCATACGCCCGCTTACCTGGACGACCACGCCTTCATGATTGAGGCGATGCTGAATCTGTACGAGACGACCTTTGACATCAAATGGCTCAACCACGCCACGGCGCTCAACGATCGAGTCCTGCGACATTTCCGCGACCCCGCCGGCGGGTTCTTCTTCACCGCCAACGACGCGGAATCGGTGCTCGTGCGCGCCAAGGATGCAAGCGACAACGCCATCCCCTCCGGCAACTCGGTGCAGCTCATGAACCTCCTGCGGCTCTCGGTCCTGCTGGATCGCAAGGACCTCGCCGAGGAGGCGGAGAAGATGATGCGGGCGTTCGGAAAGCAGCT
>CAYMXF010000056.1:0-5779 GCA_964393935.1 uncultured Planctomycetaceae bacterium | reverse complement strand
ATGAAAAGGAGATTCATCCAATGACATGGACGAACGCTAAGAATCGTTTGGGAACAACCGCACTTGCCTTCTTGTCGGCCTTCTTGATCGGCACGAGTGCGCTCGTCTTCGCACAGGCTCAGCCGCAGTCGACATCACCGACCACTCAACCGGCTGCCGAGCCCAAGAATGAAGCGGAGAAGAAGCCCGCGCCCGAGATCGAACCGCCGCGGGAGCCCTCGCCGACGGAAATCCTCAAGGAGCTGTCCAGGCAAAGTGACGCCGCCCCCCGGCCCGTCATTCCCCCGTCGCGCCCGGGTCAGACCGTGCGCAAGGAAGTGGACGCCTCCTCCCTGCCGCCCAACGCCATCGTCCCGCCGACGCCCAAACTTTTCCCCGATGGTTATCGCATCGTCGATCGGCCTGGGCGACTGACGCGAGAGGGAGACTACTACACGTTCTCTTTCGAGAGCCGCGGTCAGGGCACACCGGAGCTTCCCATCCGTCTGTTGCCGAACCGGCTGCTGGAGGACATGGAGATCGTGTCGGAGGGCGGTACGAAGCCGGTCGTGTATCTCATCAGCGGTGAGCTGACGGAGTATCACGGTGTCAACTATCTGCTGATTCAAAAGCTCTTGACGAAGCCCAATCTCGGCAATTTGAAATAACCGCTACCCGGCCTTTTTCAACTCCTCAATGGCTTTTTCTTCCAGGCCCCGCGCCTTCTGGAGGATGTCGATCTGCCTGTTGCGGACGTCAATCGGCGGGATCGCGTTCGGGTACTGATGCTCGGGCGGCACCTGCTCGAGCCCGCCCAGAAGCAGCCGCACTTCCTCATCGTAAGCGTCGGCCGCGGTGGTCAGGTGAATCGCCTTCGCGCCGAATTCCTTGGCGATGCTCCGCAGGTATCGCACCGCCGCCCCGCGCGCGTCGATGAGCCCGATGTACGTCCAGAAGTTGGGGTGGAGGTAGCCACGATCGCGCGCGGTGCGCAGGCTCTGGCACCATTCCTCAAACGCCTTACGGCCCAGGGAGTAGGGGCCGGTGGCGCGTCGGTCGAAAGTATCGACGGCCCGGCGGATTGAGGCGTTGTGTATTTGCGTCTGTGGCGGCAGCGGTAACTTCGCCGTCAACAATACGACCGCCGTCGGCCAGCCGGCGGCGGGTTGATCGACTTGCTGGGCTTGGGCGTTATACGAACGACAGAGCCATACGCGGTCGCGCCGATAGCCGGTGATGATCCCCCAGTCCTCGGGGGGAATGACGTTGGCCGCGAGGACCGGTACGCCTTTATCGATGCTCTGCCGAATCGCGCGATTCAGCGCATCGACCTCGGCGAGTTCATCGCGGCTGACAATCCGTACCTCATACTGCCAACCGATCGCGGGAAAGAGCGTCTCCAGGCAGCTATCCCCCACGAGCGGATCGGGGTTTCCCACGTCCCACTTGTCCACGCGGAACTGCGTGCGAAAGGCCATGCCGCTGACGCCCATCAACTCGTCGTAACCGAGCTTGCGGCCCGTGGCCTCCAGAATCAATTCCAGGCAGTGCATGAAGGTGCAGTCGCGACCCTTGGCAAAGCCGCGGATGGGTCCGATGCCTTCGACGCGGATCGCTCCCGGACGCTCACTGACGATGGAAAGACGCGACCGTTCGACGGGCGGCGGCGTATCCGGTCGCGGGCAGCCGGTAGCAAACGCGACGGTCATCGCGGCGAGAAGCGAAGTTCGTCGCAGTGTTCGTGGATAACTCATACCGCGTCGGCCGATCCGGTTGATGCAGTGCGAAGGGCGGCGGTCACTTCAAGCGATAAACCCAGCCAGAAAGCAAGCGGCAAAAGCCGACCCAGGATCATCATGCCGATCATCGCCAGACGCCCGGCCCACGTCAAATGCAGCGACAAGCCCGTCGACAGACCGACGTTGTTCAAGGCCGCGATGGCCTCGAAAATCCGCTCGTAGCGGGTTCCGTCGGTGGTCGCCGCGAGGACAAGAACGGCGGTGACATTGAGAAGAAGCCAAAGCATGACCCAACGGAGGGTCGCGCGAAGCAGCAGCATCCTCACCGCGGGACCGCCGAGTGTTGCCCAGGAGACTCGTCCGAAAAGGATGGACATCGCTATTAACAGAAGCGTCGAGAGGCGCATTCCCCCAGCGACGCCTGCCGCGGAGCCACCGACGATCATCCATGCCACCATCACGCCGTACGTCGGCCACGAAACGGCCCCCTGCGAGAGCGGGATGCTTTGCAGCCCGGCCGAACGTAGGCTGGCGGAGATGAAAACGCTCATGGACCAACGGGCACGGTGGCCGATGTCGTCACGGATGGATACGCGGCCCTCGCCAAAGTCGACGGGCCGGGATGGAACGAAATGATCGGGCACGAATCGCGGCGTTTCGAAGAGATAGAACAGGCCTGCACCGATGACCAGCATGGCGAGCGCTCCGCCGGCTTCCCATTGCGGAAGACGGCGCCAAACGGGCCGCGAGATGGGAATGGCCGTCTTGTGCTCCTTCCCTTCGGAGCTTCTCATCAGATCGAGCAGGATCGGAATGCCGAGCGAGCCGGCGATGGAGAGGACGGTCACGGCGGTAAAGACGAACGAATCAGAAAGGTACGCGGCCAGGCCGTCGGATCGGAGCATCCAGCCGCTGTTCCAGATCGCGCTGCCGGCATGGACTAGGCCCCACCAGAGGCGCTGTGCGAACCCCTGTGCGTCCATAGGCAACCACGACGACGCCATGACGGCGATGGCCGCCAGTTGCAGGAGGAGCGCAGTGAGTAAGACCGTCCTTAGGCGGATCACACGGGACAAGAACGGTTGGACAGCGGCCAGCCCGACGGCGGCGAAGGCCATGCCGGAAAGCTGCGTCATCACGACGAGAATGATCTGTCCGAAGAGCGTGTAGTCATTGCCAAAGTCGTATACACCGACGCCGACGAGGCAAGCAGCGCTGACGGAGGCGAAAGTATTGTTAAGGACGTGAAGCCAGAAATTATGGCGGTAGTCCGGCACCCAGGAGTGCGTCGCGAGCGGGAGCGACAGGAGGATCGTGCCGACGAGAATCATGAACAGCCAGGGCCGCGTAACCAGGACAAGGATGCCGGCAGGCTCCAGGGTCCGCTCGCCGAGACGATGATAGATTGCGCTCAGCCACTGCAAAAGGAGTTGACCGGCGATGAAGGCCGTCGTCGCCGTAAAGAAGACGCCCGGCGAGCGAAGGATCAAGCCCATGACCGCGGCGCCGATCGTGACGACGGCCATCAAGACGCCGTCGATCGGGCAGGCATCGAATCGCCCCTGCGACTTCATCCATCCGGCCTGCGATCGAGCCCAGACGAGGACGAGCGGCGTTTGCATGAGGGCCGAGGCCCACGCCGGTAGACAGCCGACCCCGCTTGCGTCGCGGGCCAGCGCCGCGCCGAGGGCTACCAAGGCGAGAACTGGCATGAGCAGACTGCTAGACGACGCCCGAAGACTCTGTTGACGGGATGCGACGCGCGCCATGCGCAGACCGTATCGCAGCCCGGCGATGATGACAACTCAATCGTGAAAGGCCATACGCAGTTTGGATTGTGATCCTTGATATAATCCGTCAACGCGCACCCTGAGGAGCGAACTTTGCCGGCGTTGGCTATTGTTGCGAGTTTGCTGGCCGTCACCGTTGCTGCCGGAGCCGTCCTGAGCGTCGTGCATCGGCGGCTACGGACCTTCTCCGGACTCGGCAAACCCTTGCAAGAGCATTTTCAACGTCTTGGCGAAGTCGCACCGTCAACTCCTTGTCCGTGTGGGAGGGATCGCGCTTAGGGCGATTGTTGCCGCCCTGCCAATGTCGAGAAGCTGCGCGACGACGTGATTGAGTATCTTTGGAAGTCGTGGGCCCATCGGTCCTATGCCGGACGGCGGTGAAGCGACTCGATGCGGCATCGACTGGAGAATCATCAGCTTCCTCGCGTCATACTTCCGGATTGGGTCGAACAACCCGAGCGGTTCGCTTTTCCGATTCCGGAGGAAAAGTTACGCGGATGGTCGCCGCGCAGGCCGTGATTCTTCATTAGGGTTCTGATTTTTTGTTCTGCCCGCCGGACTTTGCGTCTGAGAAGATGACGGGAAAGCCGCTCATCATTTGCTTCGCTTTGTCCTTTCCTTTCTTGAGTAGCAGTTTTGCCCAAACGAACTCCGTCGCCAGAATGGCCAAGCCCGCGGGGATGACGATGATCGCCGGCCCTGGGAGGACGATCAGCGCGATCCCGATCAATAGGACAGTGAAACCCACGACAAATACGACGACCTTTCTAGCGGATTGATAGATCATGGCGGCGCCCGGTTAAGGAAGATCACCTTGCGATCGTCCGTGTTTGCCTTTGTTCGGCCCGAAGAGTGAAGCCAGGATTCCGACGACGAGTATGCCGACGATGACGGCGAGGGAGACCGGCGCGTCGATGTGGAAGTGCTTAGACAAAAGCATCTTCACGCCGACGAATGCGAGGACGAAGACCAGGCTCGCCTTGAGATGGCGGAACTTACCCATCATGCCGGCCAGGGCGAAATAGAGTGAGCGCAGACCGAGGATGGCGAAGATGTTGGACGTGAAGACCAGGAACGAGTCAGTCGTGATGGCGAAGATCGCGGGGATGGAGTCCACGGCGAACAGGACGTCCGTGCTTTCCACGACGAGAAGTACAAGAAAGAGCGGAGTGACGGCCCGCATTCCGTCGATCCGCGTGAAAAACTTCTCCCCCTCGAAATGCGTCGTTACGGGATAGAGCTTTCGGGCGCATCGAACGAAAAGGTTTTTGTCCGGGTCGATGTCATCCTGCTGCGTGATGAGCATCTTGACGGCCGTAAAGATGAGCAGGCCTCCGAAGAAATAGATAATCCACTCGAAGCGATGGATGAGGGCGGCGCCGGCGGCGATCATGAGCCCGCGCATGATGAGCGCCCCCAGGATTCCCCAAAACAGGACGCGGTGCTGGTATTTGTGCGGGACCTTGAAGTAGCCAAAGATAATAGCGATGATGAAGATGTTGTCGAGACTGAGCGAATACTCGACCACCCATCCGGTAAAAAAGTTGAGGGCTGCGTCCTTGCCGGTGAGTTGCGAGCCTTCGCCGGTACCGATCCCCAGCCAGTGGTATCGGTACATGAAATAGACGAGTACGTTGAAGATCAAGGCGAGCGTGATGCAAAGTGCCGTCCAGCCGAGGGCCTCGCGCGTGCGAATCTCGTGCGCGGTGCGATTGAAAACGCCCAGGTCCAGCGCCAGCATCACCAGCACGAAGACGATGAAGCCGATCCACAGCCAGATGACCATTTCATGTTCCGAAGCCGCGCTGACCTAGCGGGCCGCGCAGTGTACCCGTGATGCGTTGAAGATCAATCGTTCTTCGCGACCGAATCTCTTCGACCCCAAACGGCATAGATCGCGGGCAGGACGACGAGCGTCAGAATCGTGCTGGTGATGATGCCGCCGATGACGACGGTCGCGAGCGGGCGCTGCACCTCCGCGCCGACACCGGTGGAGACCGCCATCGGCACGAACCCGAGGCTGGCGACCATCCCCGTCATCAACACCGGGCGCAATCGAGTGATCGCGGTTTTCTTAATGGCATCGAGGAGGTCCTCACCCTGGTTCAATAGGCCGCGCAGATGCGAGACAAAGACCATGTCCCCGAGCACGGCGACGCCGGACATGGCGACGAAGCCGACCGCGGCGGAGATGCTCAGCGGCATTCCACGAAGGGCGAGGGCCGCCAATCCCCCTACGGCGGAAAGCGGGAGCGTGACGAAGATGCGAAG
>CAYMXF010000055.1:0-15667 GCA_964393935.1 uncultured Planctomycetaceae bacterium | reverse complement strand
CCTTCGCTTCACTCGAATAATAACTTGACGGCCACCAGCGGATTAAAGAAGGGACGGATAAGATCGGTGTCGATCCTCAGCGGCCTTCGTCTCGCCGATTCTTCCGCGTTTATTAGGTTTCGGCTCAGACAGAGGGACTCCCTACGTATGACTTGCGATGGCGCATGAAGGCTTACAAAAACTTTTCCTCGGGTTGTTCGGCCAAACAAGGAAACTGCCATGAGCGGTCCAGTCGATGCCGGTAGAGTCAGATCCACATCCGCTCGCTTGCTGGAAGCGTGCGGCATGGTGCGGGAAATCGGGGCGGTCGTCGCTGATGTCTTAACCGAGGCCGAACTGATGGGCCGCGAGAGCCATGGAGTTCAGCTCTTGGATTGGTATCTCGACGACCTGCAATCTGGAATCATGGCGAGGTCAGGAACGCCCACAACAATCGTCGATAATGGCGCGGCGCTGGTATGGGACGGCAACTCGCTGCCGGGCGGATGGATCGTGAAACATGCGTTGGATATCGCCGCCCAGCGCAGCACGCAGCACCCCGCCCTTACCATCGTGGTGCGCAACAGCCATCATTTGGGATGCCACGGCGTGTATCTGCGGTGGGCGGCCGAACTGGGCTTGCTATCGATCATCATGGATACCAATCCGGGCTTCAAGACCGTGGCGCCGTTCGGCGGACGACAGGCCCTCTACTCTCCCACGCCGGTCGGCATCGGCATTCCCACGACCGGCGATCCCATTTTGATCGACATCAGCATGTCGAGCACGTCACTGCTACATGCCCGCGAATACTGGATGCGGAAAGAGCGGCTTCCTGGCGTCTGGTTGTTGGATCACGAAGGCAATCCAACCGACGATCCGTCGGTGCTGTTCGTCGAACCGAAGGGGAGCATCCTTCCGCTGGGCGGCGAACTGCTCGGGCACAAGGGCTTCGGACTGGCCTTGCTGGTCTACGCCTTATCGGCGGGGCTCAGCGGGTTCGGGCCGCCGCCCGCCATCGGAACGAAATCGGCTGTCTTTGTTCAACTCATCAATCCTGCGCTGTACGCCGGCAACGCAGCATTCGCGCATCAGATCTCTACGTTTGCCGATGCCTGTCGGAATTCGCTGCCGGCACCCGGAAGGTCACGCGTCCACATCCCAGGCGACCGGGCGCTGGCGATGCGGGCGCGCGGACTAAAGGAGGGAATTACCCTGTCGAAGGCTTCGGAAGACGTTCTTGCCAAGTGGAACGCCAAGCTGAAGTTGCCTTCCGATAGCTGGTAAAGCGGAGTGTCTGAGCGAAAGCCCGACCTTGCCGTGGACTAACGGGTGGCTCCGTTCAGTGAACCGCAAAGCGGTGTAGCGGCTGCGCCGAGATCGTGAAGCTCCGCTCATGCGCCATGCGCCGGCGGTCGGCGATGGGTGTCGTCCGGTCGACTTCGTTCCCATCCTTGAACACCGCCTTGATCCGTTTCTGATCACCGAGGACGCGGATGTCGCTCAGCGGATCGCCGTCGACGACGATCAGGTCCGCCTTGAACCCAGGCTTTAGCATGCCGAGGTCGCCGTCCCATCCGAAGGCGGCGGCGTTGTTTTTGGTGGCCGCGACGATTGCCGCCATCGGCGACAAGCCGACCACTGAGACCAGCAACTCCAATTCACGTGCGTGCCACTCGCCATAGGGCGTAATGCTGAATCCCGCTTCGCTGCCCGCCATCATCGTCACGCCCGCCTTATGGGCGCACTGATGGATTTCGGCCAGTGCATCCAGCTCGCGCTTTTTGATTTCCATGTAGCTCGGAGACACGCCGACGTCCTTGCCCCATTCCACGATATTAGCGGTGAAGGTGAGGGTCGGGCAGATCGGGACACGCGCGTCGCGCACAATACCTACGTCCTGCCGGCGCCAATACGAAGCATGAATGATCCAGTTCACACGCGCTTTCGCAGCGGCCAAAACCGTCTCCGCGTAGCGCGCATGGATGGTGGTTCGCCGGCCCAGTCGGTTGGCGGTCCCTACGATCGCGCACATCTCCTCGTCCGAGAAACATGGGCCGGCATCGCTGATCCGTTCCTGCGCCTGGCTGTCGCCACTGATCTTTATGAGATCGACGCGGTTCTTTATCTGCTTCCTGACCTCGGACTCCATCGCCTCGCGGGTGGGGCACAACACGCCTTCCGCGGAGTCGGGCATGCCGAGCCAGGACGGGAAGTAATCGGCAAATCCGCCGTCGGCGACGATGTGGCGCCCGGCGGCATAGATACGCGGCCCGGGAAACATCTCATTCACGATCGCGTCACGGACCGTCACCGCCACGTTCCAGGTTGAGCCGCAATCGCAGAAGCTGGTGAAACCGGCGCGCAGCACTTTGTTCGCATTCCATACGCCGCGCACGGCTGCCCATTCCGGCGCGCCGTAGATGTCGACATCCTCGGCGCTGCAGCCCTCGCCATAGGAGATGTGACAGTGCGCGTCGATCAATCCCGGCAGCACCGTCTTGTCGCTTGCGTCGATCACTCGTTCAGCCGGCGCCCCTGCCCCCTTCGGAGTCTTCCCAACCTCCAAAAGCTCGTCGATCCGTCCGTCCTTGATCCTGATCGTGACATTCTTGCGCGGCGCATCGCCGCTTCCGTCGATCAGTGTGCCGGCGCGAATTTCCAGAATGCCCTTCTGCATGACGATTCCTCCGACCGCTCAACGAAGACACGCGGCGCGTTTCCAAATCGCCACAATCGCGCCAAGACTTGACGAAGGATCATATATTTGCGTAAATCGTCGTGCAACGGCGTTTTTGCGACGAAATCAATATGTCGAAGGGCCGAAATAGTACGAAAAACCAAACGCTCGATACGCTCGACGTGAAAATCATCACGTTGCTGTACGAGGACGGCCGGCGCACCAATACCGAAATGGCAAAACAGCTGCGCGTGGCGGAAGCTACCGTGCGCAAGCGCATCGACGCGCTGTTGCAAGACAAGGTCATTCGGATCTCGGCTTGGGCCGACCCGTTGAAGCTCGGATTCCAGACCTACGCCAACATCGAGATTTTGGTCGACCCACGTCACCTGGAAGAAGCGGCCGAGCGGATCGCCAAGTTTCCCGAGATCTTCTTCCTGGGGATCTGCACGGGCGCGTTCGACATTCTCGCCGTCGGTCTGTTCAGGTCGAACGAGCACATCTACCGGTTCCTGACCCATCAACTGCCCAAGGTTCCCGGGGTGCAGCGCACGTCGACTTCCAACATCATCAAGACGGTCAAGCGCGATTTTCCTGCGCCGCCGCTCGAACACGGCAACGGCGAAGAGAACGACAAGGCGGTGCCCGATTCGCCGGCTCCGGATGAATTCGTTGCGACCGGAGCCAGGCGCCGCGCATGGACCCGGCGCAGCCTTTCCGGCGCGCGGGAGTCCTGATGATGCAACGGCGCGATGAAGCGGCACTGCATCCCGGCTCTACGGAAAACGGCGCGCGTCGCGACGTCAACGCCTATCCGGCGATGGATGGCGCGGGATCTACCTACGCATCCATGGCGGCGATCGCTGCGGCATTCTGCATCGTCCTGTTCCTGCTGCCGCTTGCTCTTACCATCGTGACCAGCTTCCGGCCCAGCACGGGCATGGGCCTCGTCGGGCAGAGCTGGACGGTGGAGAACTACACGCATCTGTTTCGCGACGACTATTTCATTCGTATCCTGTGGACTACGGTGCTTTTGGGCCTAATCACCGCGACTATCGCCACCGCCCTCGCCTATCCGCTCGCGTATTTCATCGTGCACTCGCCTTCGCGGCTGGTGAAATACATCCTCGCGCTCGTCGTAGCGCCCATGTTCATCAGCTCCGTGGTGCGGGCGCTGGGGTGGGTACTTGTTCTCGGCGAATTCGGGCCGGTCAATGTCGGACTGGTCTGGCTCGGCATGATTCAGGCGCCGTTGAAGCTGACCTACAACTTTTCCGGCGTCGTGATCGCCGTGGTGCATTGGGTGTTTCCGTTCGTCGTTCTCATCCTGGTCGCCAGCATCTACACCGTGAACCGTGACCTCGAAGAAGCCGCCCGCGATCTCGGCGCCCGCTGGTGGGAGACGTTCCTGCGAATCACCCTTCCACTGACACTACGCGGCGTGGTGTCGGCGTTCCTTCTGGCGCTGAGTGCCACCGTCAGCGGCTACACCACGATGGTCCTAATGGGTGGGGGGCGCGTGAAGGTCGCCTCGATGCTGATTGCGGATTACTTCCGCGGGATTCTGAACTATCCAGCGGGTGCGGCGGTTTCGCTGGTGCTTCTACTGACCACCCTCCTGCTCGCCGGCGTCGGCAGCGCCGTATTCAACAAGGGTTTCAGGCGATGACCCTGCGGCCCGGACGCGCGCTGTTGGCGCTGTTTCTGGCCGCGGTGATAGCTTTCGTCTGCGTGCCGATTCTTTTCGTGTTGGTCACTTCGTTTAATGCCAAGGGCATCTTTCCAATCCGCTCGGGCTTTCAGTTGTCGTTCGACTGGTATCGCAACTTGCCGGCCGGATTCTTCCGCGGCTTTAAGATCAGCCTGATCGTCGCCAGCGTCTCCACGGCAATCGCGATCGGGCCGGGCGTCATGGCGGCGTTCGTGATTGTCCGCGGCAACTTTCCCGGCAAGCAACTCGTCGGCAATATCTTCCTCTCGCCGCTGATCCTGCCACTCATCGTCCTGGGTGTATCCTTTTACCGGTATTTCATCCTTGTGGACGACATTACCGGCCTGCCGCTGCTGGATTCGTATTGGGGCCTGATCTTGGCACATGCCGGTTTCACTTGGGCCTATGTAATCCGCGCGGTAGTGGCAGGGTTGCAGAACTTCAATCCGCAGCTCGAGGAAGCGGCGACGGATCTTGGCGCAGGGCGGTGGTACACGCTGTTCCGCGTGACCCTGCCGGCGATCCGACCGTCGATCGTGGCGGGCGTGATCTTCGCGTTTCTGATCTCGTTCGACGATGTGCCGGTGTCGCTGTTCCTCTATGGCTCCGACACCACGCCGCTACCGATCGAGCTGATGCATTACATGGAAGACAACATCGACCCGTACATCACGGCGATGTCTACGCTGACGGTCGTTTTCTCTGTCGTTCTGATGCTCGCCGTAGAGCGCACCATCGGGATGCGCCGGCTGGTCGGGCTGCCGGAAGAGAGTTGAGGCGGAATCGCCGCATGGCAAAGCGTGAATGGGCTGTTATGCCGCAAGGCTGGGGTGGGAGACATTTCAGGTGCAAGAGGACGGACGGGTTTCAATAAGTGGGGTTTCCAAATCGTTCGGTTCCGTCCGCGCGCTTAAAGATGTCGGGCTCGTGATCGGCGGCGGCGAGTTCTTTACCCTGCTTGGCCCCAGCGGAAGCGGCAAGACGAGCCTGTTGCGGGTGATCGGCGGCTTCGTTCGCCCCGACCGCGGCACGGTGGTCATTGAGGATCAGGATGTGACCGGCTGGCCGCCCGAGCGGCGGCCGACCGCGATGGTGTTCCAGAGCTATGCCCTGTTTCCCCATCTCTCGGTGTTCGAGAACGTCGCGTTCGGGCTGCGCGTGCGTCGGTTACCCGCGGCCGAAATCCAGAAGCGCGTCGCCGAGGCCCTCAAGCTAGTGAAGATGGAGTCGTTCACCAACCGTCCGGCGCCGCAGCTGAGTGGCGGACAGCAGCAGCGTGTGGCCGTCGCGCGGGCCATCGTCATCAAGCCCAAGATTCTTCTGCTGGACGAGCCGTTGAGCGCGCTGGACGCACAGCTTCGCGAAGAGATGCAGGTCGAGTTGCGAAACCTGCAACGGGTGCTCGGCATCACGGCGATTTCCGTGACCCATGATCAGAACGAGGCGCTCGGCATGTCGGACCGGGTGGCGGTGATGCGGAACGGCCGCGTGGAACAGGTAGGCCGGCCGGAAGAGCTCTACGGCAGCCCGGCAAGCGATTATGTGGCTTCGTTCATCGGCAAGGCCGCGCTAGTTTCGGTAGAACGTGTGGATGGGGATCATTTCTATCTGCGAGGGCTGGAGACCCCATTGCCGATGGCGCGGATCAAGACGGTCGATCTGCCATCCGGGGGAAAGGCGGCAGTGCTCCGCCCGGAAATGCTTAGCCTCGTCGACGGGAAGGCCGCGCCGCCCTGCACAGGGGCGGCATTGAACGGGCGGATTGCCGCGATCCGCTTCATCGGGTCGTCCTACGTGATCGACGTGAGGCTGGATTGCGGGGTCAAGGCGACGGTGAACGCTACCTTGCTAGCGAAGCGATTTACCGTAGACGAGACTGTAAAACTGCTAATTCGCAGCGAGTATCTATCGTGATTGCAAAGGCGATCGCGCGGAACGCAGCGCGGAAGGTACAAGAGGAGGGGAGCATAACATGCCTTTTGCAACAGTAAACGGACTGAAGCTCTACTACGAACAGCATGGATCCGGCCCGGATATAGTCTTGATTATGGGCCACGGGCTCACCGGAAAATTCTGGGAAGATCAGATCCCGGATTATACCAAGCATTTCCGCTGCCTTGTCTTCGACAACCGCGGCGTCGGACAGAGCGGAGTCAAGCCGCGTGGCTTCAAGATCGAGGACATGGCCGACGACACGTTTGGCTTGATGGATGCGCTTGGCATCGCCAAGGCCCATGTCTCGGGGATTTCGATGGGCGGTTCGATCGCGATGGCCATGGCCCTGAAAGCGCCGGAGCGCATGAAGACCCTGTCCCTGCATTCCACGACGGGGCGTCCGTATCCGGCCATCAAGATGCGTTACAACATCCTGATCCGAACGACTGAGCTGGACGAGCCCGATCTGTGGGCCAATGCCACGGCGTTCACCGCCTTCGCATTGACCTATATCAACGACCACCCCGACGTCATGGAAAAGGAACTTGCGCGCCGGCGCGAGCAGCGCAAACGCATGTCGAAGGATGAGGTTGAAGGGATCATCGGCCAATACATCGCCTTCTCGACCTTCGACCCCTTCAAGAAACTGCCGGGAATCCGGATGCCGACGCAGATCACGGTGGGCTCGGCCGATCAGGTCACGCCGCCGAAGTATTCCGAAGACCTTCACGCGCAGATCCCGGGAAGCCAGCTGATCGTATTCCCGGGGGCGCCGCACCGTACCCTTACCTTCGCGAAGGAGGAATTCAACCGCTCGACGCTGGAATTCCTCTTGAAGCACGAGTCCGGCGCGGGACAGACACGCGCGCGATGAGACGAATCCGATCGTAACAACAGGATAGTATTGCACTGGGAGAACCGCAGACATGAAGACGAAGAAAACGATGCCGATGATGCAGAAGAGGAAGACGAAGACCACCGTAATCTCGGGCGACTCACACGTGCTCGAGCCGTTCGATCTGTGGAAGAAGGCCCTGGGGCCGCGCTACGGCGACCGTGTCCCCCAATTGGTGCCTGGCCCGAATGGAGCCAAGGGCGCCTACCTGTTCTGCGGCAAGGAAACCGTGCTGGTGGACGAGCTGGTGAGCGCTGATGGAGATGCGCGGTTGAAGTCACTGATCAAGGCAGGACACGACCCGGTCGAGCGCGAAAAACTGCTGGACGAGGATGGTGTGACGGCCGAGGTGCTGAACTCCACCTGGACACTGTACGCGATGAGGATCGACGATCCCGAGTTGCGACGGGCCTGCTGCGCCGTCTTCAACGACTGGCTGGCCCATTTCTGTAGCCACAATCCCAAGCGCCTGTTCGGCGTGGCGATGATACCGATCGACGACGTGGCATGGGGTGTTCGCGAGGTCGAACGAGTGGCCAAATTGGGGCTGAAGGGTGTGACCATCCATGCCGCCCTGCCCGACGGGCTGCCACCCTATCGCGACAAGATCTATGACCGCTTCTGGCGCGCCTGCGAATCGTTGGGGTTGCCTGTCACGCTGCATATCGTGACAGGCCGCGTCCGCGATCCGTTTACCTATCATGGCAAGGAGGAGCGAGAGGAGGCGCCGGCTTCTTTCATCGAGATGTTCCAGGAGGTGATGCCCGTGCTGGCGCGCGATTTCATCTTCGGCGGGATACTCGACCGTCACCCGAGACTGAAGCTCATCCTCTCCGAATACGAAGCGTCGTGGATTCCGATGTTCCGTTACCGGCTCGACCGCATCGAGCGGTTCCCGGGCCTAAGCAAGCTGAAGAAGCACGCGCGCCAATACCTGGACGACAACGTGTATTGCGGCATCATCAAGGACCCGTTCGCCAAGATGTTCCGCAAGGAAATCGGGATCGGGCGGCTGATATGGGGATCGGATTTCCCGCATCCCAACTGCACCTTCCCCGATACGCTCAAGGTGATCGACAAGATTCTCGACGGTATTCCTGCAACCGACCGCAAGAAGATCCTCGAGGACAATGTCCGCAAGGCCTACAACATTTCGGCCTGACCGGATTGTGGCCGCGGTGCGCCAGCCTCACTCTCGGCACCGTATGGCGCGGAGACGGCGGATGCCAATTGCCGCCGTCGAGGGGAGTTAGAGAGTGGGAAGGGGATAATACCTGAAGCCAACCAAAAGGGAGACTGACGATGGAACAGGAGAAATTCGGAAGACGCGATGTCTTCAAGGGACTGGGCACCGCCGGCGCTATTGGTCTCGGCGCAGGTCTTCTTGAGACCCAGCTCGCCGGACCTGCGCTGGCTCAGCAGGCACAGTCGGGGCAACCGCTACGCGTCGCCATGACGGGCGGCACGTTCCTCAGCATCCACGGCCAGAAATACGCCGGCGATGTATTCACCGCGCTCACCGGCATCAAAGTGGAATATATCGGCGGATACGGCACCGATACGTACGCGCGCATCGTCGCGCAGAAGGGCCGCCGGCCGCCCTTCGATGTATGGCAGGCGGAAGACCCGGAAGTCTTCGAGGCGATCGAGCAAGACTTGGTGGACAAGGTCAATCCCGCATGGATGCCGCACCTGAAGGACGTCAGTTCCAATGCGCGCCTGGTTGAAGGTTACGCGCCCGGCGCGTGCGGCATCATCCTGGGCCTCGTCTATCGAGCGGACAAGTTCAAGGAGTTGGGGCTCGATCCGAACTCGTGGGACTCGCTGTGGGATCCCAAGCTGGCTGGGCGTGTCGCGCTGGGCGGTTATCAGATTCCCAACACGCAGGGCCTGCTGATGGTGCTCGCCCCGAGGTTCGGCGGCAACGATCTGAACCAGACGCCGGCGATCGACGCTTTGGCGAAGATCAAGCTCCATTCGCTGTATAGCTCGGCAGCCGATCTCATGGCCAAGATCGAATCCGGCGAAGTCTGGGCCAGTTATACCTCGCAAGGACGGGCGGTCTCGCTAATGGCAAAGGGCCTGCCGGTCGGCTTCTCGGTGCCGAGCAACAAGGATGGCACCTTCGGTTACGGCTTCATGGGTGTCTGGTCGCCCGTGAAGGGAAGCGCGATGCCAGAAGCGGCGCAGAAATACATCAATCTGCTGTTTTGCCCCGGCAATCAGCTCGGCTTTGCGATGGAGTCCCCATATGCGCCGGTCAGCACCGCGATCGCCTCGGTCATCGCGGCCCATCCCAGCGTCACGGACCTGGCCCTCGCAGGCAAGAGCTTCGACAAAATCAAGTTCCTGAAATGGCCGAAGGAGGTACGCGAGGCTCGTAAGCAGTGGAGCGAGCAATACGCGCGCAAGATCGGCGCGTAATCAGCAGTGCCGTGCCCTGAAGCGAACGCGACTGGATGAAGAGATACGAACATGATCGGGATCATCGTTCATCATCACGCGATACCAGGCAAGGAAGCCGACGGCATAAGCGTGATCCAAGCCAACGGCCGCGCTATGCGGAATATGAAAGGCTTCAAGGCACGGCACACTTTCGTCGCACGCGGCAACAAACGCCAGATCTCCACCGTCACGTTCTGGGACAGCGAAGAGGACTATCAGCGCTGGATGCAAAGTCCCGAGAAAAAACAGGTCGCGCGACCGGCCGGTGAACTTTGGGTCTCGCCGCCAAAGCCAGATTTCTTCGATGCGATTCCGGAGCGCTGAAGGCAAAACGACGATCGCCCAACAACGGAAAAACAAAGGCGAAGGGAATGGAAAAGCGAATCGTGGTCAGGGACCAGCCAATCAAGGGTATGGCCGGCGTGGTGCAGGCAGGGCCGTTCCTGTTCGTCGCGGGTTGCGACGGACACCGTGACTTCAAGACCGACCGGATCGTCCCCGAGCTGGCGGCCGACGCGGAGGCACAGTGCGAAAATTCCTATGGAATGCTCCGCACGCTGCTCGGCAAGGCCAAGTCCGACATGTCCTCGGTGGTGCGGATCGATCATGTGACCAGCAGCATGGACTGGCTGCCGCGCCGACAGGCGATTCGCAGCCGTATCTTCGGCCTGCCTGCCCCGATGGCGAGCACAGGCATCGCCGGCAAGATGTCGGGCATCAACATGCTCACCAGCTTCGTCATTGCGGTCACCGATCCCAAGAACAAGAAAGTGTTGGTGCCGGGGCCGCGCTACGCCATGGACAAGATATCGGCGGCGGTTCACGCGGGACCGCTTGTGTTCATATCGGGCGTTAGAAGCACGCTGAATCCGATGACGAAATCCGCCGTGGCGGAGGAAACTCCCGAGTCGTTCAGCGCCCAGACCAGCGTATGCTACCAGCAGATCAAGGCGATCCTCGGTGAAATCGGGCTCGACGCCGGCTCTCTCCTGCGCATCGACTGTTATCTGCGCGATGGCAACCGGGCAGCCGAGGGCGCGAAGATCTGCCGCGAAGTGCTGGGAGCAGTACAATGCGCCAGTACGACGGTTGCCCTGCCATTCTCGGGACGCGGCGAAATCGAGGTAACCACTCTGGCCGTTGCCCCCGGCGTCAAGAAGCAGGTCATCGTCGCCAACGAGCCGGGGCTTCCGACCGTGGTGGGCGCCGAAGGCTTTCTGTTCGTCGGCGAGTGCCTCGGCAATGGGTGCCAAGGCGCAAGCGACGTCGATCCGGCTCTTCTCGGCAACCGCGAAGACCAGCTGGACCGGGCCTTGGACGTGTTGGAGAAGGCCCTGAAGCGCGGCGGGTCCACGCTGGCGCGGACGGTGCGGCTGGAGCTGTGGCTTCGCGACATCTATTTCGCCGATACCGCTGCCGCCATGTTGTGCAAGCGGTTCGGGGACAATCCGCCCGCGGTTTCCATCCTGGGTGCCGAACTCGAGGATCTGCTCGAGGTGAAACTGAATGCCATCGCAGTCTGAGTTGACATTTCGAGAAATCGTGCCGGGCCATCCGGCGCGGAGGGGCCGGCTTGCAGCGGGCGAAGGAAGAGCGAGATTTCCGATATGAAATGGTGCAGGGTGTCTATCGACGATCGGGAGTTCTTCGGGATTCTCGAGGGCGACGACGTGGTGCTCGTGGACGGGTCTCCGTTCGGGCAATACCGGCGGACATCGAGGCGGCATAGACTTTCCTCGGTCAACCTATTGATTCCCGTGATGCCGTCCAACTTCTACGCGGTGGGCGTGAACTATGTCGCTCACATCGAGTGGGCGAAAGCACGGCACAAGATGAACCTTGCCGTCCCCAAGCAAGCTGATATCGGCTATCGCTCGCCAAATGCGCTGATCCCCAGCGGCGCCAACATCGTAATCCCGAAGGACTCGCCGGGTCCCGTGGAATACGAGGCGGAGCTGGTGGTCGTAGTTGGGAAAAAAGCGAAGAACCTGTCCGAGGACGAGGCGCTTTCCTGCATTTTTGGCTACACGCTGGGTAATGACTTGTCCGAGCGCGCCTGGCAGGTCTTGGACCGCACGCTTTGGCGCGCGAAGAACACCGATACCTTCAAGCCGATGGGCCCGGTAATCGAAACGGATCTCGACCCCATGCGCCAGCACATCGTGGTGCGCGTCAACGGCAAGCAGGCCAACGCCTACGACACCGACAACATGGTATGGAGCATCCAACACTATATCTCGCGGATGACGCGCTATCTGACGCTTCATCCCGGTGACGTGATCTGGCTTGGCACCGACGGCGCCTGCGAGCCGGCGTTGAAAGCTGGCGACCGCGTGGAAATCGAAGTCGAGAGGATCGGGATTCTGTCGAATCCCGTGATCCAAGAGGCCTGAGTGATAGCCAACGAGTTCAATGAGACGGCAATGCGCCCGGCTCTCCTGATGGACGAACAGGCGCGGTCGTTCGAGAAGCTGGCCACCGGCCGCCGGTCCGTCTACCAGTACCTGAAAACGCCCGTGCCGCTTGACGTGATCGAGTGGGCGATCGGATTAGCGGCGCTCGCGCCCAATCACTATAGAACCAAGCCATGGCGTTTCTTCGTATTCGCCGGAGAAGGATTACATGCCCTGGCCGAGGTCTATGCGCGGGTGGCCGCTCGGCTCGGTCGAGACGCGGCGAAAGTCAAGGAAAAGATTTACGCGACTCCCGCCGCGATCGTCGTCGCCTGTGTTCCCGCAACCGACCACCCCAAGGTCAAAATCCACGAAGAGGAGATGGCGACGGCGGCCGCCATCCAGAATTTGATGCTGGCGCTGTCGTCCGCCGGCATCGGCTCGCTCTGGACGACGGGTGACACTGCGGCGTCCGACGAGATAAAAACCGCCTTAGGGCTGGAGAGCAACGGGCGCGTCATCGGCGTGGTCCAGATTGGTTACGCGGACCGCGATCGAACGCTGCCGGCACGCGCCGCAGCCGACCTGGCGACGATCAGCACATGGCGTGTATCGTGATAGCCTCGGTTGCAGCCGCGGGGATGCGGTAACAAGGTGCGGCGCAAGCGGCTGGGACGCAGTGGCCTGATCGTTTCCGAGATCGGCTTGGGAACCATGAATTTCGGTTCCCAGCTCTCGGAAGCGGAATCACATCGGATTCTCGATGCCGCGTTGGACCTCGGCATAAATTTCGTCGATACCGCCGAGCTGTATTCCTCGCCTGCCTCGCCTGAGACATATGGGTTTTCCGAGATCATCGTCGGCCGCTGGTTGACGGCGGGAGCCAGGGACCGCGTGATATTGGCTACCAAGGTGGTGGGCCCCGCGGATGGCATGTACCGCACCGGCGGCCATGTCCGGTCGGGGCTGGCGACCCTGGATGCCTTTCATATCGGGCGCGCCGTTGATCAATCGCTGCAACGGCTGGGAACGGATCATATTGACCTGATCCAGTTCCACTGGCCGGACCGCACCGTTCCGTGGGAGGAACAGCTAAAGGCGATCGATCGGCTGCAATCGCAGGGCAAGGTCCGCTATTTCGGCTGTAGCAACGAATCCCCTTGGGGCATCATGCGCGCGATTTTCGCGAGCGAGAAGAACGGCCTGCCGAGACCGGTGTCCGCGCAGAATGTTCTGAACCTACTGCAAGCCGACGACTATCGCGCACTGGAAGAAACTTGCGTGAACGAGCAGATCGCCTATATCGGGTATTCGCCGCTCGCCATGGGCCTGCTGTCCGGGAAGTACAAAGGCGATGCCGCGCCGGCGGGGTCGCGGTTTGCGCTCTATGACCGGTATCGCAAAATGTATCTGAACGAGAAAAATCTCTCGATGGTAAACGACTTCAAAGCTACCGCCCGACGGCTGGGCATGAGCATTGCCGAGCTGGCCTATTGCTGGTGCCTCACCCGCCCCGCCGCTTCCGTCGTGCTGACCAGCGTTTCGAGCGTGGAGCAGTTGCAGCTCGGCCGCCGCGCCTCCGAACTCGCGATGAAAAATCCTGTTTTGGACCTGAACCTATAGCGCGGCGATCGCCTGGAATTCTATCAGCAGCCCGGGATCGGCGAGATGATTGACCTCGACGATCGTGCTGGTAGGAAGCTTGTCGTTGAAGAACTCCACGCGGGCCGCAACGATCTCCTTGAACTGGCGGATGTCGGTGGTATAGACGACGATCGACACGATATCCGACAGGCTGCCTCCCGCGGCCTGCAGCACGGTCTGCATGTTGCGGATTGCCTGGCGCGTCTGCTCGGCCATGTCACCGGACCCAACCAGATTGCCGTTGGCGTCACGTGAAAGCTGGCCCGACAGAAAGATGAAGGACTTTGGATCGTCCACCCGGATGAAGTGATGGTAGATGGTGGGTCGCACGTTCTTCAAATTGGGCGGGTTGCCGCGCGTTATCTTGGTCAAGATCTGTCTCCTATTGGGTCGACGATATACGTTCTAAGAGCAGGCATTCCCTCGAAAGCGATTTCGACGACATCGCCCGGTTTCAGATACAGCTCGGCGGCGTTCGGCTGTCCTACCGCAACGCCCGCTGGCGCCCCCATGGCGATCAAATCGCCCACTTCCAGCGGCATCCAGCGCGAGAAGTGCTCGATAACGTCCTCGATGCGAAAGATCACGTCGCCGGTGTGCACGCGGATCCGCCTTGTGCCGTTGACCGTGCAAGTGACCCACAAGTCGTGCGGATCGCCAATCTCGTCCAGAGTGACGATGAAAGGCCCGACTGGACCGAAGCCGGGCATGTTCTTGGACGTCCAGAACCGCGTGCCGGAGGCAACCTCGCGCTTCTGGATTTCACGCGCGGTTAGGTCGTTGATCAAAGTGACCCCCGCGATGTGTTGCATCGCATCCTGCTTGCGGGTGCGGAACGCGCGGCGGCCGATGACGAATGTCAGCTCCGGCTCATAGTCGAATGTGGTAATCCCCTCGGGACGCGCGACTTTCGCACGGTCGCCGACCAGAACCGAATTCAGTTTTATGAAGCCAGTCGGTTCCTTGGGAGTTTCCTTGATTAGCTGGTTGCGAGCCAATTCCTCCAGATGGGTCTTGTTGTTTTTCCCTACACAAAGAAACTTGGAGGGATTGGGAATCGGCGGCAGCAGCTTCACATCGTCACGGCGATAGCGTACGCCATCGCCCGCCGCCGAGTTCCGCGCAGCGTCCACGAGCCGTTGGGCGGCGGTCAAGGCCTGCGGGCCGGCCTCAATGAGCGCCTTCAGTGATTTCGGCAGGGCCTGCGGTCCAGAGCCAAAGCGCGCCTCTGCTGCCTGCAGATCGATGATATCCCCGGCACCCCAAGCCCCGAGTAGTGGCTCTTGATCGCTATCGGCTATGACAAACGTTAATAGCTTCATGCGCGTCCTTCGTTGGGGAATTAGGTAGGGAGCAGCGGAGCCGAACGTAGCACTTTCGGAATTGCGGTGTCCCTTGTCCCTGCTGAAATCTAGATTCGAACGTAGTGATGATAAAGCCCGCCGAGCACAGGGTTCGCGACGACGCGGCCGACGCGCTGGGGCGCACGGTGGATCGGCGAATCCTTGTCTAGAGCGAGGTGTGTCCGAGCCCGGTTATAGTAGAGAGAATACGACCGGAGAACGCGGCGCCGGTGCGCTTGGTTGAAGATGATCAGATGGTCGAGGCACTCGCGGCGAATTGAGCCGATCATGCGCTCAGCATAGGCGTTCTGTCGGGAACAGCGGGGCGCGATCGGTCGGTCGCGGATGCCCATGGCACGCAAATGCTGCTTGAATGGCTCGCCGTACGAGCCATCGCGATCGCGGATGAGATAATGTGGCGCCGACTCCCAGGGGAAGGCCTCGCTGATCTGCCGGGCGAGCCATTCCGCCGTCGGGTGGGCGGTCACCGCAACGGCCAACAGCTGGCGACGTCCATGGCGCAGAACCACAAAGCCGAACAGCAACTTGAAGGTAATCGTCGGCACGACGAAGAGATCGATTGACGCGATTCCGTCGGCGTGATTGGTCAGAAACGTTCGCCAGGATTGGGATGGCGGCCGG
>CAYMXF010000054.1:3929-15874 GCA_964393935.1 uncultured Planctomycetaceae bacterium | reverse complement strand
ACTTATGAACATTCGATTCTTAACTTAATGGCATTCTAGAATGACCCCTTTGATTCCTCCCCTTTGATTCCTCCTTTGATTCCTCAGTAGAATGACCCCTTTGATTGTGATTGTGTGACCTCTTTGATTGCCCTGTGAGTAACTCGGCGGCCGGGTTTGTGAGTAATTCAGTAGTGGATATTCTGGACCAGGTCAAGACCGCTGTGCGACGGTGGCGACGCCCGCGAGGCCTACAAGGATGACAGAAAGCAGCGTTGATCGGTTCATCATGGCTCAGTTCTTATGCGGCGATCGACCCTCCGGGCCGCAAAGAAAAAGGAAAAGAAAAAAGGGACAAAGAAAAAGCAGTCATTGAGTCCCCACGGCAACACGCAAGCCGATGTTGTTGTAGCGGGTGCCGGGCCTGCACCAGAGGCGATTCGCCGAGCGGCAGAGCCACGGATTGAGGTCCCAACTGCCGCCCCGCATGACACGGAAGGACTGATTTCCGCCGCTCGTCCACGCACTCCCATCTGTCGGCGCACCGGTGTAGTTCTCGTGATACGCCTCCTCGCACCACTCCCATACGTTCCCGTGCATGTCGTACAAGCCCCAGGCGTTGGCCTGCTTCCCGCCCACCGCATGTGTCTTGCCCCCGCTGTTCATGTAGTACCAGGCGTACTGCCCCAGTTCATCCTCACCATCGCCAAAGCAGTACTTCCCACTGCTCCCCGCCCGGCAGGCGTACTCCCACTCGGCCTCCGTCTGCAGCCGGATGCTTTTGCCCATCTTGCTCGACAGCTTCTTGCAAAACGCCTGGCAATCCTTCCACGACTCCGACTCCACTGGCAGGTTCGAATCGCCTTTGTACCTTGACGGATTACTCCCCATCACCGCCTGCCACTGCTCCTGCGTCACCTCGAACTTGCCCAGGTAGAACGGACGGCCGATTCGCACTTCGTGCGGCGGCTTCGAGCCGGCATACTCGTTCGAGCCCATCGTGAACCTGCCCGCTGGGATCAGCACGAACTCCATCTTCACCCCGCCGCCGCAGTCCAGCGTCAACGTCTTCATGGCCTGGTCCCTGCTGGATTGTGGTACTGACGCCCCGGGCGACGGAGCGCGTCGGCAACCGCTTGCCGCGATGCAGGCCAACAATATTCCGGCATGAAGAAAAGGGGCCATTCAATTTTTCTCGCCCACACCACTCCGGTGACCAGACTGACTACTGACTCAGGAGAGCATAGCCGCCGGATCGGCCCCGGCGCAACGTCAAAAATGCAAGCAAACAAGGAACGGGGTCCCCCATCACGATCCCCGAGCCGCGAAAGCCCCATGCCCCTACTCGCCTCGTCACCCCGCCGCTGTCGCTCGCGCTCGTCACCCGTCGCCCGCGCGACTCCCGCCTCTCTTGATATAGGACTCCGCTGCTTTCCGGCCATCAACCAGTCTCAAGACCGGCCGGGAATCGATCGATGTTCAAGACGGTCCCCAGGAACCCTTCATGGCAGGCGCGATGCCCGATCCACAGCCGGCGGATGACGAGCCGCTCTTTTCGACGCTGCTCGCGGAGAGCCCGCAACTTTGGGACGTCGTGGAGGACTTCGTTCGCACGCTTCCCGCGAAGATGGACGCGATCGAGACCGCGCTATCAGCCGGCTCTTTCGATCAGGTCCGCACGATCGCGCACGATCTAAGCCGCCGAGGGACGACGTGTGGCTATGTCGCCCTGCGCGACCACGCCGCGGGCATCGAACAAGCTGCCTGCGATCACGTCGCCGAGGCGCTGTCCGCGAAGATCGGCGAGCTGCGCGAACTAATCGCCCGCATTCAAGCGGGCATTCAGACCGTGGATGAGTAGTGTGGAACCCACCGCGGCGGGTTCGCTACCGGTCGAGATTGGCACAGGCTAAGAGCCTGTGCCACAATGGTCCCTTGCGGCCGTCTCTCCATCGAGCACGGCCCAATGGGACTTGCCAATGGCTGCCGCACCCTCGTCGCCGATCCGCACCTGGGGCGAGATGATCCGCTTCTCGCACTCGGTCTTTGCGCTGCCCTTCGCGCTGATCGCGACGTTTCTCGCGGGTCGGCATCTGCCCGGCGGTCTGCCTTCGCTCGGTCAGGTGCTGCTCGTCCTGCTTTGCATGGTCGCGGCGCGCAGCTTCGCGATGACGTTTAACCGAATCGCCGATCGCCACATCGACGCTCGCAATCCTCGTACGTCCTCGCGGCCGCTGCAAACCGGCCGCATCAGCCTCGCGCAAGCATGGTTTTTCACGATCGCCGCCGCCGCCGCCTTCATCGCCGCGTGCGGAGGTTTTCTAATCCGGTACGGCAACTATTGGCCGCTGGTCCTTGCCCTGCCGACGCTCCTGTGGCTCGCGGGCTATTCCTACACCAAGCGCTTCACGGCCCTCGCGCACTTCGTCCTCGGCGCGGGGATCGCCTTTGCGCCAACGGCCGCGTGGATCGCCATCGACCCGCCGTCGGCCGGTTGGCCGGCGATTTTTCTGACCGGCGCGGTGCTGTTCTGGATCACCGGCTTCGACATCATCTACGCCTGCCAGGACGTCGAGGTAGATCGCCGCGACGGGCTCTTTTCGATACCGGCAAAGCTAGGCGTGGCGGCGGCGCTTCATCTCTCACGGGCCTGCCACGTCCTGACGATCGGCCTGCTGATCGCGCTGGGGAGCGTCGCCGGGCTGGGTTGGATCTACTGGTGCGGCCTGGGCGTCACGGCCGTGCTGCTGGCCGCCGAGCAGGCCGTGGTGAAGCCGGACGATCTTTCGCGCGTCAACCTCGCCTTCTTCACCCTCAACGGCTGCGTGAGCCTGCTATTGGCCGCCGCTGCGATCAGCGACAGCCTCCTGCGTTCATAGACGCCCCCTTCCATCGCCGATGAATGCCCACGCGACAACCCCACGCCGGGAGTTGCCGGGTTGCCGGTGGGGCGATAGACTGGCCGCCTTATGGGTTTCTTATTCGGAAAGCTAATCCGAACCTGGTTGTGTTCGCTGGGCGCGCTGACGTTGGCCGGGGGACCGGCGGTCTCGGCGGCGCACGCCAAGTCCGTCGATCGACAAGCCCGGAAGGACGCCGAGGCGAAGAAGCGGGTTCGACCGAACGAAGAGACCGGCCGGACGCCTCGACCTCCGCCGGCGCATGGCCCGGACAGCGCCTCGCACGGAACATCGAACACGACGGGCTCCGGCTTTGTCGCGCCTTGTGCGGCCAAGCCCGCGGACAGCGATTCGTCCAACCTCGACTTGTGTCTCACGGCGGCTTTGGATGGCTTGCCGAGCGCGACGGTCCGGCCGACGGACGATGCGCCGGGATCCTCGTCGTGCAACCCATCGCTTCATCGCCCGTCTTATCAGGCGCAAGCGCCTCCCTTCGATGTCGATTTGAACCGATAGCGGCGCGCGGATCGAGTCGCCCTCCGGCCGTACGTTCATCCGTCCGCGAGACGGAAGGCTCTTTGTGGAACTTGGGGCGATCCGCCAAACGGCAAGCCGCAGCCCCGTCCAGTCCATGATTCAAAGCGGTATGCACAGGCCCGAGGCCCATGCTCCCCAAATCGAAAGCACTCAGCGAGATACAGTCATAGGTGATTTATGAACGAACGCGACCTTTGGTGGAAGATTGTCATCGTCGGTGCCTTGGCGGCCCTGGGCTTCGCCAGCGTCTGGCCGCTGGATAAAAAGCTCAAGTACGGCATCGACCTCTACGGCGGATACAGCCTGCTCTATGAGATCGACGACACCGGCGTAACCGGTCCGGATCGGCAGACGCTGTCGGAACGGGTGATGCGCGTCCTTCGCGAGCGCGTCGATCCCAAGGGGGTGTTCAACCTCGTCTGGCGGCCGGTCGGGCACAACCGGCTTGAGATTCAGATGCCCCGGCCGAGCGAAGAGATCGTCAAAGCGCGTCAGGATTATGAAAAACTGCAAGCGGAGATTCAGGCGACGGTGCTTCGGCGCACGGACATCCTGCGCACCGTGGCCAAGCCGGCGGCCGACCGACCCGCGGCTTTTGAGAAAATGATCCATGGGGTCGAACCGCGGCGTCAGGCGCTGCCCGCGGCGGCGGCGGCCTACGACGCCCATCAAAAGCTTCAGAAGGAATACGACCTGCGCGTGGCGCTCATCAGCAAGGACAACCTATCGAAAGACGACATCCTCGCGGCCGTGAAGAAGCCGGCGCGCGAACGATCCGCGGCGTTCGACGCGATGATCCGCGGCATCCCGGCGCGGCGCGGTCTCTTGGAAGAGGCGGCCAAGGCGTGGGACGCCGTCAGCGCCGCCGAGGCAACGACGCGACCGACGGGCGGGAAGGAGCCGACGACCGAGGTGGTGAACACCTACGACGAAAAGCAAAAGGCGTTCGACGCCGCCATGAAGAAGGTGCTCGACGCGAATGTCGACCCCAACAAGCTGACCGACGGCGTCACGATCGATCAAGTCGTCCAACTCGAGGAGGACCTCGACAAAGCCGTCTCCGCCGTCTTGGCCACGAACATCGACGTCGGCCGGCTTCAGATCGCCCTGGATGCGAAGCCGGGCGACGCCTTCCGAAACGAGGAACTCAAGAAACTGACGACCCAATACCCCGGCCTGGCCTCGTTGATCGACGCGATGGACAAGGTCACGGGCCGCCTTCGCACGCAGCGGCACGGCGAAGGCCGGCTGGAAGACCCCGCCGATTTGCAGCGCCTGCTCAAGGGCGCGGGCGTCCTGGAGTTCCGCATCCTGGCCGAGTTCGATAAGAGCAACCCCGATCGGTATAGCTCTTACCTCGAATCCCTCAAGGCGCGCGGCCCCCGCAAGGCGCCGGGTGAAAGCGAATATCAATGGTTCGAGCTCGAAGACCCCAAGGACTTTTTGAAGCTCAAGGACCTGGAACGGGATTTTGAAGCGTCCAAACGCGAGCGGTCGGTCGTCACCGAGCGTTTCGGCAACAAATACTACGTCCTGTCCAGGATCGGCGAAAATTATGCGTTGACGCACCGCTTCGGAGAGACGGATTGGGCGCTCAAGAGCGCTCGATTCGACCGCGACGAAATCGGCCGGCCGGCGATCGGGTTCACGCTGGACGAGCGAGGCGGCGAAAAATTCGCCAAGCTCACGCAATTCAACATTCAGAAGCCCATGTGCATCTTTCTCGACGACCAGGCGATCTCCTCCGCCACGATCCAGTCCGTCATCCGCACGAGCGGCATCATCCACGGCAGCTTCTCCCCGCAGGAAGTCCACGACATGGTGAAGAAGCTCGACGCCGGAAGCCTGCCCAAGAAGCTCAAGGACCCGCCGATCAGCGTCCGCTCGATCGGCCCGTCGCTGGGTGAGGCCAACCGCCAGGCCGGTTTGGATTCCGCGCTCTACGGCTCGATCGCCGTCGTGGTGTTCATGATCGGTTATTACTTTTATGCCGGCGGCATCGCGGTCATCGCGGTGGCCATGAATATGCTCTTCACCCTGGCCATGATGGCGGTCATGGGGGCGACGCTGACGCTGCCGGGCATCGCCGGATTGGTCTTGTCGGTGGGCATGGCGGTGGACGCCAACGTGCTGATCAACGAGCGCATCCGCGAAGAGCTTGAAAAAGGCAACGCCATGCGCATGGCGATCAAGCTCGGCTACGAGCGGGCGTTCAGCGCGATCCTGGACTCCAACTTGACGACCGTGCTGACCACCGTGATTCTCTATCTGCTGGGCAGCGAGGAAATCAAGGGCTTCGCCTTGACGCTGGGCATCGGCGTCGTGCTCAACCTGTTCACCGCATACTTCGTGACGCGGATGTTTTTCGAAGTTCTGCCGAGCGTGTCGATCCCGCGCGAAGTCCGTCGCTACCCGGTCTATACGTCGCTGGGCATCGCCGGCTTCGGCGGCCTGCTCTACGGGCTGGGCTATTGGCGCAACAGCGAATTGGCCCGGGATCAGTCCATACTGATCCTCTTCGGCCGAGCGCTGCTTTACGTGGCGCCCGGGGTCATCGGTCTCTTGGCCTTGATGTTGATCGCGCGACGGGTTCACGCCGCGTTTCAAAATGGACCCAAGCCGCGAATGCCGATGCAGAAGTGGATCGGCGCGCCGAAGATCAACTGGATCGGCTTGCGAATCCCCTTTTTCGCGTTTTCCATTTTGATCACTCTCATCGGCGGCATCCTCTTTTTCAGCATCAAGAGCGACGATTTATACGACATCGAGTTCCTCGGCGGCACCGCCGCGCAGATCGATCTGAAACAGGGGAGCAAGCTCGGACAAACGGAAATCTCCCGGCGGCTCGGCGTTTCCAGCCAGACCCTCAAGAAATACGGACAAGCGATGGCCAACGCGACCGTCAGCGGATCGGGCGACGCCTTCGTGATCAACACGCCGGGCGTGCCGGCCGCGCGGTTGGAGCCGGTGATCCACGAAGTCCTCGACACGCAGGATCGAAAATTGCTGAACCAGATCGATCCCATCCGGTACATCGACCCCGCCGCGGAATCCGTCACCCTCCGCACCAAGACGGACAAGAACGTCACCGCGGCGCAAATGACTGACTTCGTGAAGAAAGATTTCGCCCAGCGATTCCGGAGCGCGGCCGAAGCGATCGAAAACGCCCAGGTGCAGGCCGTTCAGGCCGTGGGCCCATCGACCCACGAGAGCGGCGGGAAATCGTTTGAGGTGGTCACCCTTGAGACCAACAAAGAGATTGTCGTCGGCGCGATCGTGGAACGCCTCGAAGGCGAACTGAACATCCAACAAGCGCTGAGCTTCAATCTGATGAGCAACGCGGCGACCGGCGGGGTGCCCTACTTCGCCGTCCGGTCGGACAACCCCAAACAGCTTGGCCTGCCCGTGCCGGAATCGGAGCTATCCGGGGTGGACCTGCAAGGCTGGAAGGACGGCGTGGCCTTCGTGCTCGACCAGATTCAACCGCCGCAGAGCCTGGAGACGCTCAAGAACCGGCTTCGTTCCATGCGTCTCCAGCCGGGATTCGAATCGCACGGCTGGCGCGAATCCGACGTGTTCGGACTGACGCCCTCGTCGCCTGGAAGCGATACCTACAGCCGGGCCATGATCGTGGTCGGGGATGAGAACTATCCCCTGCTCGATGAGCAAGGCGGATTGTCCTCCGCGTGGGTGACCGATCTCGCCGAGCCGGAGGTCAAGCTCCTCCAGGCCGCCCTTCAACGACAGACCTCGCTGAGCCAGGTCACGCAGTTCGACAAGCAAATCTCACAAGAGGCGAAAACCAACGCCTACATCGCGGTCGTGCTGAGCTGGTTGGCGATCATCATCTACGTCTGGTTCCGGTTTGGGAATATCCGCTGGGGCTTGGCGGCGGTGATCGCGCTGATGCACGACGTGCTGGTCGCCCTCGGGGCGATCGGGTTGGCCCACTTCATCTTCAACTCTCCGATCGGGCATTGGCTGATGATCGAGAAGTTCCGGGTCGATATGGCCTTGGTGGCGGCGTTGTTGACCGTGATCGGCTACTCCGTGAACGACACCATCATCGTCTTCGACCGCATCCGCGAGAACCGGGGGCGACAGAAGGACGTCACGCCGGAAATCATCAATTCCTCCATCAGCCAGACGCTTTCCAGAACGCTGCTGACCGTGTTGACGGTATTTCTCACGGTCATTATCATGTATATCTTTGGCGGCCGTGGGATCCACGGATTCAACTACGCGTTGCTCGTGGGTATTCTGACCGGCACGTACAGTTCGTTCGCGATCGCCAGCCAATTCCTGGTGACGCGGAAAGCGGCGGCGCTGGCCCGAGTGGGCTGACGGCCGCCGATAGAGTCAGGGAGGACTATATGACGACCGAAACCAGAATTGGGATCGTAACGGGTCTGATTATCGTCGTCGCGGCGAGCGTCTATTTCTTCTATGGCAACGGGAAGGACGACGAGGGCGTCCTCGTCTCCAGCCCGACGCGCGTCACGATTCCGCCGAAGATTCCCGCCGCGGCGGATCATCGACCCGCCGGCGCCGACAAGAAGGCGGCGCCTCAGCGAGTCGCGCGCGGGCCGGTACGTCAAGGCCCCGGCCCCTTGGCGAACAACTTTGCGCAGCGCCGTCCGCCGGAACACACCGTCACGCCGCCTTCGCAAGGGGCGCTGTCGCGGGACGGCCGCCGACCGCCCGGCCAGAAGCCCATCACCCAACAACCGGACACGCCCGTTGCATTGCGTACGGGTCCCTCCACGGAGTTGGTCGAGGCGACGTGGGACAACCTGCTCAAGCGAGAGAAGACCGCAGGCGACGGCGCGACGAAACCGTCATCGACTACGGAGATTCGTCCCCAGCCCCTGCCGCGCGGTTCGCCGAGCGTGGTGTCCAATCCTCCGGGCGTTGTGACGGCCGCGCCTGCGAAGCCGATCTTGACGACGAGTCCGCCTTCAGCGGCTCGCCCCGTCGAGTCGTCCGCCCCGGCCGATCTTCGACCCGTGGCGACTTGGCCGAAGAAACACACGATCGCGGCGGGTGATTTGCTCTCGAAAATTTCAAAGGAGTACTACGGGGACGGCTCACACGGTAGCGACATCCTCGCGGCGAATCCGCAAATCAAGGACGAGCGGCATCTCCAGATCGGCGACGTCCTCACGCTGCTCGAGCCGAAGACTTCGGGCATTCGCCCGTCGCCGGGCCAGATCGTTGAAAAGCCAAATGCGCTGCCGACCGACGCGGCGCCGTCGGTCACCGCATCGCACGGCGGCGGGACCTACACCGTGCAAAGCGGCGATACGCTTTATTCCATCGCCCAAAAACAGTGCGGCAACAGCAATCGCTGGAAGGAAATCCTCCGCATCAACAAAGACGTCCTCAAAGGCAATTCCGCCCGATTGTCCATCGGCATGGTTCTCAAGCTCCCCGAGTAGGGCAGCGTCGAGCGAAGCGGGGCCTGCGGTTTTCTCATTTGCGGACAAGCGGCCTTTCTTTGGCCCACTCCCCCACAAGAAGGCTGGAGTTCCCCACGTTTCGTGGACAAGGGGGTCAAGGGGCATGGCCTTGGGCTTCGAATTCGATCGGGCTTCGGTAGCCCAGGGCCGAGTGCAGCCGTTGGCGGTTGCAAAACACCTCGGTGTATTCATGCACACAGGTTCGGGCCCGATTGTGCGTGGCGTAGGCCGCCGGTTGTGTCAACTCCTACTTTAGCGTCGAAAAAAGGAACCATACGACCTGGGGCGCTAGCAAGGCCGAAGAGGTCGGCGGCGGATTTGACATCGCGCCCGGAAAACCTGTACACTGGAGAAAGTGGGGAGAGAGGTCCTCGACTGGGGTATCCACTGCGGACCTGACTCTGGCGTCTCGGTGAGGCCGTTGGAACGGCGATGGGTAATTCTTGGCTTTTCATGACAAGAGAGAATGAAACATGCGAACTAAGAACATTGTCGCCGCTTGCGTGATGGCGGCCCTGACGCTGACGGCGGCCTCCCGTGCATCGGCCGTTCAACTCTGGAGCGTGCATCACGGGCAAAGCATCGTCACTCTGGATACGGCGGTCCTGAAAGAGCATGGACTGACGGTGCAGCCTTCCGCGCGGGCGCCGGAAGGAAGCACGGCCGACCGGATCGTCTTGGCGGTCTCGGCGGTTGAGGACCCGGTGGTCGTCGATTCGCCGGACGGCCGATCGTCTCCGTCGCAGATCACCTCCGGCGAGCTCCATCATCGCGATGGGCTGGTCTTCAGAACAACTAAAACGGAATACATCGTCGGCGACTGGGTCATTCCGCTAACCGCTCAGGCCTCAAACGCGGATCCGGGGCTGGCGCTGCATTCGGCGAACGTCGTTTTTGATCACGTCTCCGGCGTCGTGGTGGTGGAGTGTGATGAAGTGGCGATCTCCGATGCGTTGGCCGCGGCCCTGGGGGACTCCTCCCTGGCCGGCCTGGTCATCGGGCGAACGGTCACCCAGGGGTATATGAGCGGCGACAGGCTGGATCGCCCGGAAGACGGTGAAATCACGTCGGCTGAAGAGGATCCGACGGCTCCGCGAACGGCCTGCTCAGGATCGACCGGACCGGACGTGATCGTGGGCGATGTGGTGGTGGATTCGGGCAGCAACTACGCCACGTCAGGATCGATCGATGCCTTCTCCTGGGGCACGACCTCCTGCAACATGGGCACGCAGAACTTGCAGTGGGTGGCCAGCAGCGTCAATCACCCGGTCATCCCTCAGAACATGTATCGGCTCAAGACGGTGAATGGCGCGGCGCGGTTCGAGCAGGTCGGCATGAGCTGGCTGAAGCACGGCTTTACCGCACTCACCCAGAATCTTTGCTGCACCTGCAACGGTCAGGGCGGCAGCGTGCTGGGCGTGGGCTGCTCCGATCCCTACACCTCGAGCCGCAACGGCACGCAATGTACGACGGTCGGCGGGCTGGGGCCGCGCTTTCAGGTCAACGCCCACTCCGGCGCCTTTATCTGGCCCTATTTCGCGCGCAACAACTGCACCTATATCCCGAACACCAGCGTCACCCGGCGCTGCCAAGTGCAGACGAGCGATCTGAACCCCACGCTTAACTCCGGCGCGCTGTATTACGCCGAGGCGCAATACGTTACGCCAGACGACGCGACGGCGCGGAACCAGGACAACAACTGCTCCTACGAACGGATCACGATTTCAGGAACGGACCCCAACTACAGTGCTTCCTCCGCGGGAGCGACGGTCCGGGAGTCGCCGGCGATCAAGGCCTGGAAAACGGGGGACGCCTCCGTGACCGAGACGACCATCAACACTCCCGAAGCCGCCAACGCCGGCGGTGACAATACCGGCACGTGCATCCTTTCCGCGAAGGCCACCAATATCGGCGGCAACACCTATCACTACGAGTATGCCCTCTTCAACATGAATTCGGACCGTTCCATCTCTACCTTCAAGGTGCCGGCGGCCAACGGCTTGACGGTCACCAATATCGGGTTCCATGACATTTTCTATCACGACGGCGACGGCTTCGGCAGCACCACCGGCGCCCCGGTCACTTTCGACGGAGCCGACTGGCCGGGCGTCTATTCCGGAGGCACGGTGACGTGGGCGTTGGTCCCTGCATCGCCCATCGAGAACTCCAACGCCTTGCGCTGGGGGACCTTGTACAACTTCCGGTTCGACTGCGACTCGCCGCCCATCGCCGGCGACGCAACGCTGGGGCTCTTCAAGGCGGTGAGCGGACAACCCAATACAATTACGGCATCGACGGTGGGGCCGACGCCGCCCTCCGGATCGTGCTGCGCCATCGATGGCGGTTGCACGGTGACCCTGGAATCGAACTGCATCGGCACGTCCTGGACCGCCTTCGGTGTTTGCGTTCCAAACACCTGTCCGCAGCCGACGGGCTCTTGCTGCGCAGCGGATGGAGGCTGTACGGTGACCACGGCGGCCAATTGCACCGGTACCTGGACGGAGGCCGGCGTTTGTGATCCCAATCCCTGCTCGCAACCACCTACCGGCTCTTGCTGTTACGACAACGGGAGCTGCACCGACGGCCTGACCGAGGCGAATTGTGCGGGCGCCTGGACCGAGGGCGGCATATGCACACCCAATCCCTGCCCGCCATGCACTTGCCCTGGAGATTTGAACGCGAGCAATACCGTCGACGGCGGGGACATCGGGCCCCTTACGGACATGTTCGTGAATGTGGCGGGCGTCTCAAACTGTGCCGACCTCGCAGAGCCCTATGATGGATCGCTGGACAGTGCGGATATGGACCAATTTGTCGATCTACTGGTCAACGGCACAAACACCTGCCCGTAGCAAGAGGGCGACATTCAAGTGTGGCGCCACAACCACAGGCTTGCGTTGAGCGGGCCGGGGCGCTTTCGCTTCATCCGGGCGTATTAGCGTCCATCGGCACCATCCGCGGAAACCGTCCCGGCCGACGCCGCCCGCAAGTACGGCCGGAACCGCCGCGTCAGCTCCTCGTCGCTCACGTTCGTGGCGAGTTGAATGAGCCGGGCCAGGTCTTCTTTCGA